>JAFSBJ010000158.1 GCA_017437345.1 Clostridia bacterium
GGTCATAGCCTTTAATTGATGTATTTACTTGTTAAGAGGGATTATAGCACCAGGAAAAAAATTTGTCAATAAAAATTTTTTACAGACCGTCGAAAAAGAACGCATCACAAAGCGCAAACAAAAAAACAAAGCCTATCATCAGAAATAAAGTATGTTTTGATGGTAGGTTTTTATATGTATGTTGTTTTTGGCAAGTATGCCAAAAACCAAAATTTCAGGCAATTTGCTTACTTCGTCATTTTCTCTTGCCGTACCATCGTACTGTCTTCTTCGTGATTCCTCGTCTGCATCCATTTTCGTTCGTCTGTCAGCGTGTCGACTTTATCGACACGCTGCAAAAAATATTTTTGTTATTGCTTGACATAATGAATGTTTTGTTATAAAGTTTTTATAGTAACATATATAAATTTATAGGAGGCGAAATTATGAAAAACACAATATTCAAAGGAAGTGCCACAGCACTTGTAACTCCCATAAATGAAACAGGCGTTGATTTTGACGCTTTAAAAAGCTTAGTTGAATTTCAGATTGAAAATGGAACAGATGCCCTGGTTATCTGCGGAACAACCGGCGAAGCTCCAACTCTTGAAGATGGTGAGCATCTAGATGCAATAGAGTGTGCTGTGAGCTGCACCAAAGGCAGAATCCCCATTATAGCAGGCACCGGCAGCAACAACACCGACCATGCCATAATGATGAATAAGGAAGCTCAGAAAAGGGGAGCCGATGGTCTTTTGTGGGTTACTCCATACTATAACAAAACCACCCAGAGAGGTCTTATAAAGCACTATGAGGCTCTGGCGTCATCCACCGACCTCCCTGCAATTTTATATAATGTCCCCTCAAGAACCGGAGTCGACATTAAACCGGAAACGGTTGAAGCTTTATCAAAAATCCCCAATATTGTTGCCATAAAAGAAGCCACGGGTGATGTGGCAAGAGCCTGCGACATTATTTCCCGTTGTGGAGATAATATTGATGTTTATTCAGGAAATGACGATATTATAGTTCCATTAATGAGCATAGGGGCATCCGGCGTTATATCTGTTCTTTCAAATATAGCTCCAAAGGAAACCCACGATATGTGCGCATTGTGTCTTGAAGGTGATTTCAAAAAGGCAGGCGATATGCAGATAAAGTATTTTAACCTTGTTAAAGCGCTTTTCTGTGAGGTGAATCCCATCCCTGTTAAAACTGCATTAAATCTTATGGGCAAAAATGCAGGGAAATTAAGACTTCCTCTTTATGAAATGGAAGAAAAAAATCTTGAGTTTTTAAAAAGTGAAATGAAAGCATTAAATCTTATATAATAATAGAAAATCCTGAAGATTAATCTTCAGGATTTTCTATTATTGTATCAAATTCATAAATATCTCTGTAGTTTTCGAGTTCATCTTCATTTTCCGGCGGAACTGTAATAAGTCCGGTACATTCCGTAGAAGATGCCGCATCAAATTTATCATAGTCAGGATGGTCTGACTTTCTTTTTTCGTTTTTCATTATATATCCCTCCGTAAATTTAGTATTTACTTTGGAATATGCAATATAACTGCAAAAATTTGTAATTAAAATTCGTCAAAGTTAAGCTTTTTTCTTTTTCTGTGGTATATAAGTGCATTAATTTTTGCACCTGCCAGAATTATCATGCTTATCATATATATCCACACTATCATGCAAACAAATCCCGCCAGCGAACCGTAGATAATTTCATACTGCGGAAAATTATTAACATAAAGCGCAAAGAGCATAGACGCCAGATACCAGGCAACTGTTGTGAAAAGCGCTCCCGGAATAACCTCTCTTATTTTGAGCTTCGCTGTGGGCAAGGCTTTATAAAGAGCAGAAATAACCAGAGCAATAAAAACAAAAATTATAAAATATCTTGAGATATTCCACAAATAGACGATTTCCTTCGTGGGGTTGTAAACTGATATGGCAATTGAAATCAGTCTGCCGAAAATAATAAGCCCGAAGCTTGCAATTATCGAAACAAAAATTAGAATGGCAAAAACAATTGCAATAAGCCTTGATTTCCAGAAGCTTCTTGTGTCCTCCTGCTTATAAAATCTCAAAAGCCCTTTTTCGGCTGTGAGAATAAAGCCTGACATAGTGGTTATGGAAAGGGCGGCTGTAATTGCAATAACTGCTGCGCTTTCTCCATGGCTTTTAAGCATATTCACCAGAAGAATTTCCACCTTATGCGGAAGAAGAGCCAGCACCTTATACATTATATCTGTGTAGTAAAGGCTTATTGCTGAGCCTGCAGTAAATACCATTATTATCATAGGGAAAAAGGTGGACAAAAGATAAAAGCTTATTTCTGCCGATAATCCCAAAAAATCACCGTCGAGAAAATCCTTTGTCAGCTTTTTTGCAGCAGCATATATTTTTAAAACTTTAGATTTTATATTCATAGGCTTATCTCTTTCCTATAATTTGTTATATTTATTATACAATAAACCCGATTAAATTACTATATGTAATATGTTGTTAGAAATAACCAAAAATTCAGTCCAATATATGTTCAAAAAGCATATACATTTGGTTTTGAAAATGTGCTATAATTAATATGGTATGTTATCGCAAACAAAGAGCATGCGTGCTTTTAAATTATAAAAGGACAGGTATTTTTACATGGATAAAAAACAAAACAACAAAAAACCTCTTTTAGCATCAAAAAAAGTAAAAACCAAAGCATCTTCAAAAAAAGATAAGTCTCCAAAATCAGCTGTTAATTTTGAGCTTGTGGCTGTGTGTCTTGTGGGGCTTTGTATATATCTTCTAATCTGCATATTCAGCGGAGGTGCTTCAGGCGGAATAGTTGGCAGATGGATATATAATGGTCTCACAGGTCTTATGGGCACCTGTGCCTACATTCTTCCCCTTATGACTATTGCACTTTTTGTTTATGCAGTATTTTTTGCTCAGGGTGAGAAAATAAAAAAGAAATTCATTTTGTCTTATTGTCTTTTATATGACATATGCGGCATACTCCATATGACCTTTGCCCACGATGTTATAGCAAAAGAATGGTTTGCCCATGGAATGTCCGGAGAAATAAGCGGCGGCATCCTTGGCGGAGTGCTGACCGTTGTTCTTCGCTGCCTTGGCGATGCCGGAGCATATATCATTCTATACTGCGCTCTTATTGTACTTTCAGTTCTTGTTTTTGATATATCTCTTTCTCAGATAGCTGCATTTTTCAAAACCCTGTTTGTAGCTTCGGAAAAAGAGGAAAAGAAAGCTCCAAAGGGAAGTGGCGGAGTTGTTGTTAAGCCCGATATAGATAAAGAACCCTACCGCGAGCCGGAAAATATCGTTATAAACATTCCCGAAGAAGAGCCAAATGACATTCCCGACCCGGAAATCAGAATCTATGATGATGTTACCTCAGGTTCCGAAGATGAAGAACCCTCCGAAGAAGAAAAGGAGGCAAAACGACTTTCCGGCGAAGAAACCGAAAACATCACAAGGGAAATCCGTGAAGAAATAGACGGAGCAGGAGATGGCAAAAGCAAAATAATTGAATATAACTATCCCGATATTGACCTTCTTGCCAAGCCTCAGGCAAACGGAGCAAATGCAAATGTTCAGGAAGAACTTATGACAAATGCCCGTCAGCTCATAGAAACTCTAAGAAGCTTTAAGGTGGATGCCAAGGTTGTGGAAATAAGCCAGGGACCCACCATCACCCGCTATGAAATAGAGCCTGCAGAGGGTGTGAGAGTGAGTCAGATAACAGGTCTTTCAAAGGATATAGGTCTTAAATTCAAAGCTGAAAAGGGCGTTATGGTAGCACCCGTTCCCGGAAAATCCACCATCGGTATTGAAATAGAAAATAAAGACCCCAGCGTTGTAACCCTTCGCGAGGTTATTGAATCAGAAGAATTTAAAAACCACAAATCAAAGCTTGCGGTGGCTCTTGGTAAGGATGTAAGCGGCAAACCAATCATAATGGACCTTGCCAAAATGCCTCATCTTCTCATTGCCGGTGCCACAGGTGCAGGTAAATCTGTTTGCATAAATACCCTTATCATAAGCCTTATGTATAAAGCAGACCCGAATGAGGTTAAGCTTGTTATGATAGACCCCAAACAGGTTGAGCTTGGTGTCTACAACGGAATTCCCCATTTGCTTATTCCCGTTGTTAAAGATGCTAAAAAGGCAACAGGAGCGCTTTCCTGGGCTGTTCAGGAAATGACAGAGCGCTATAGCATTTTCGAAAAAAATAATGTCCGCAATATAAAAGGCTACAATGAGCTTATGGAGAAAAATGGCACTCCCGAAAATAAAATGGCATCAATTGTTATTATTATCGACGAGTTTGCCGATTTAATGATGGTGGCTCCTGCCGATGTTGAAAACTATGTGTGCCGAATTGCTCAGCTTGCCCGTGCGGCAGGTATGCATCTTGTTATTGCAACCCAGAGACCTGTTGTAAAATTTATAACCGGTAATATCAAAGCCAATGTTCCCAGCCGTATTTCCTTTATGGTTGCATCAGTAAGAGACTCTCAGACAATTCTCGATATGGGCGGAGCGGAAAAGCTTATAGGAAAAGGCGATATGCTCTATATGCCCGTTGGTGAAACAAGTCCTGCCCGTATGCAGTGTGCCTTTGTTTCCGACGATGATGTTAAAGCAGTTGTCGAATCAGTAACCAATGGTGTTGAAGCAGTTTATGATCCAAATGTTATAGAACAGCTTGAAAAAGACGAAGGCGAATATCAGCCCGACGGAGAAGACCCCGGTGATGCCGATCCCCTTCTTTCCGATGCCATAGATATGGCAATAACAAGCGGTCAGATTTCCACCTCACTACTTCAGCGAAGATTCCGCATAGGCTACAACAGAGCCGGCTCTATTATCGACCAGATGGAAGCAAGAGGTATCATAAGCGGTCTTGACGGAAACAAACCCCGTCAGGTTCTTATCACACGAGAGCAGTATAACGAAATGCTGATGCAGTAAATAAAAGAGAAGAGATAAGAGAGAATAGTTAAGAGAAATGGTTCAAAGCCGCCTCTAGCGGCTTTGTTCCTATTTTTCACTCTTCACTATTCACTATATATGGAGTTTCCTATGCAGCATCCCGATTTTCTTCCCATATCCCGTGAGGATATGAAAAAACTTAATATTTCAGAGCTGGACTTTGTCTATGTTTGCGGTGATGCCTATGTTGACCATCCATCCTTTGGCCACGCCATAATTTCAAGAGTTCTCTGGGAAAATGGCTATACCGTGGGGATAATTTCTCAGCCCGGCTGGAAGAATACCGACGACATCTCCCGCCTTGGCAGACCTCGCCTGGGATTTTTGGTGTCGGCAGGAAATATAGATTCTATGGTAAACCACTATACTGTCAACAAGAAAAAACGCTCCGACGATATGTATTCCCCCGGAGGAAAAGCAGGTCTCAGACCCGACAGAGCAACCATTGTTTACTGCAATCTTATAAGGCAAGCCTTTAAAGATGTTCCGATAATAATAGGCGGCATTGAAGCCAGCCTTCGCCGCTTTGCTCACTATGACTATTGGGATAATAAAGTCCGCCGAAGTATTCTTTTTGATTCCAAGGCAGACTGCCTTTCCTATGGCATGGGCGAAAGGTCAATTGTGGCTCTTGCCGATTGTCTGTCCAGAGGTGAATCCCTTGGCGACACTCTGATAGATGGTTGCTGCTTTATCAAAAAGGATTTGACATTGGTAGGAGAGTATCTTGAAATTCCCTCATATGAAGATGTTTCCGGGGATAAAACAGCCTATGCAAATGCAACCCGTATTCAATATGAAAATCAGGATAGCATAAGCGCAAAAATTCTTGTCCAGAAGCATGGCGACAGGTATCTTCTTGCAGCAAAGCCATCAAAACCTCTTGAAACAAAAGAGCTTGATGCTGTCTATGAGCTTCCCTATAGCTTCCGCCCTCACCCTGTATATGATAAAGACGGTGGCGTTCCTGCTATAGAGGAAATAAAATTTTCCATCACAAATAACCGCGGCTGCTTTGGGGAATGTAATTTCTGCGCGCTGACCTTCCATCAGGGACGCTCAGTAAGAAGCAGAAGCACGCAGTCCGTTGTCAGAGAAGCTGTCAGAATGACAAAAGCCCCCGATTTTAAAGGTTATATTCACGATATCGGAGGCCCCACAGCAAATTTTTCGGCTCCGTCCTGCCTCAAACAGCTGAAAAGCGGCACCTGTTCCAAAAGAAAATGTCTTTATCCCGATGTCTGCAAAAATTTAAATGTAGACCACTCAGATTATCTCAAAACCCTCAGGGCTGTAAGAAAGCTTCCCGGTGTCAAAAAGGTGTTTATCCGTTCGGGCATCCGCTATGATTATCTTCTTGCCGATAGAGACGAAAGCTTTTTAAAGGAGCTTTGCAAACACCATGTCAGCGGACAACTCCGCATAGCCCCTGAGCATGTGTCGGATGAGGTTCTGTCTTTAATGGGTAAGCCGCCGGCTAAGGTTTATGAGCGCTTCGTTGAAAAATTCAATCGCGAAAGCAGGCGTATCGGGTTAAATCAATACACAGTTCCCTATTTAATGAGTTCCCATCCGGGAAGCACCTTAAACGATGCAATAGAGCTTTCGCTCTATATAAAAAAGCACCATATAAGTGCCGAGCAGGTTCAGGATTTTTACCCCACACCATTTACCGTGTCAACCTGTATGTATCACACAGGCATCAATCCTCTCACTATGGAAAGGGTATATGTTCCCAAAACACCCGAAGAAAAGCAGATGCAAAGAGCTCTTCTTCAGCCAACGGACCCGCGCAATCACCAAATAATAATAAAGGCTCTTTCAAAGGCAGGCAGAAATGACCTTATAGGCTTTGATGCATCCTGCCTTATAAGACCAAGAATATTAAAAAAAGAAAAAACAGCTCTTATGAGCAAAGAAAATAAAAAAACAACAAAACGGAAGGATGTTATCACAAATGAGCTATCAGATTTTAGACGGAAAAAGAGTATCACAAAAGGTAAAGGACGAACTCAGGGTAAAGGTGGAAAGCCTCAAGGAAAAAGGCGTTAATGCCGGGCTTGCTGTTGTTATAGTGGGAGATGATCCTGCATCAAGAGTTTATGTTAACAACAAGAAAAAAGCCTGCGAATATTGCGGAATATATTCCGAAGAATATGCTCTCCCTGCCCAGACTACCCAGGACGAGCTTTTAGCCCTTGTGGATAAGCTCAACAAAAAAGACGATATCCACGGTATCCTGGTTCAGCTTCCTCTCCCCAAACACATAAACGAAGAAACAATCTTAAATGCCATCGATCCCAAAAAGGATGTTGATGCATTTCACCCTGTAAATGTTGGAAAAATAATGATAGGTAATTTCGATTTTCTCCCCTGTACTCCTGCCGGCGTAATGGAGCTTTTAGATGATGCCGGAATTGAGCTTTCAGGCAAAAACTGTGTTGTAATCGGAAGAAGCAATATAGTTGGCAAACCCCAGGCAATGCTTCTTCTCCATAAAAATGCCACAGTAACAATCTGCCATTCCAAAACCAAAAACTTAAAAGAGGTATGCCGCGAGGCAGATGTGCTGGTGGTTGCTGTGGGCAGAGCAAAAATGGTTGACGAAAGCTATATAAAAGAGGGCGCTGTTGTGGTTGATGTTGGTATGGATCGCGACGAAAATGGTAAGCTATGCGGAGATGTAGACTTTGATTCTGCATGCAAAAAAGCTTCATGGATAACCCCTGTTCCCGGCGGTGTTGGCCCCATGACAATTGCCACCCTTATGAAAAATGCAGTAACTGCTGCAGAGAAAACTCTTAAATAATAAAAGGCGACGGAAAAATTTTATTATATTTTTCCGCCGCCTTTTATTGTTCGTTTATGTATAATTACTATTGAAAGAATGTAGTTTTTGTGTTATACTGTAGATGATTTTTTATAATTGTAATATAATGAAGATTTTATTTTTTGATTTTATTGAAAAAAGCCAAGAGAAAGGATGTTAAATATGAAAAAAATCGGCATCATAATGGGCTCCGACAGCGACCTGCCCGTTGTAGAAAAAGCAATAAACACTCTGAAAGAATATGGTGTACCCTATGAGGTTCATGTTTTTTCGGCTCACAGAACTCCAATCGAAGCTGCAGAGTTTTCCAAAAACGCCAGAGCAAATGGATTTGGCGCAGTTATTGCAGCGGCAGGAATGGCAGCTCACCTTGCAGGGGCAATTGCCGCAAACACCACACTCCCGGTTATCGGAATTCCTGTTAAATCAGCATGCTTAGACGGTATGGATGCTCTTCTTTCCACAGTGCAGATGCCTTCAGGCATCCCTGTTGCCACAGTTGCAATAAACGGAGCTGCAAATGCAGCACTTATCGCAATTCAGATTCTTGCTGTCGAAGATAAAGAGCTTGCCGCAAAGCTTGACGATGCAAGAAAAAAAGCCGCAGAAACAGTGCTTGAAAAAAATAAGGCAGTAGAAGATAAATTCAACAATTAAAGGAGAAAACCAAATGGGTGGATTTTTTGGCGCAGCAAGTAAGTTTGATGCTGTGTCCGATGTATTCTTCGGCACAGACTATCATTCACATCTGGGAACTAAAAGGGGAGGCATGGCAGCCTATGATAAAGAAATAGGCCTCCAGAGAGATATTCACAACATCGAAAACTCTCCCTTTCGTACCAAATTTGATAATATTCTTGAAGAAATGAAGGGAAATTCGGCAATCGGCTGTATCAGTGATACTGACCCCCAGCCTCTTTTAATCCGTTCACAGCTCGGCACTTTCGCCATATGCGTGGTAGGTATTATAAATAATGCCGAAAATCTTATAAAAGAGCATCTCTTAAAAAATGGCGACCATTTCGGTGCAATGACAGGCGGTAAGATTAATTCAACAGAGCTTGCAGCAGCACTCATAAGCCTCAAAGAGAATTTTGCCGATGGCATAAAATTTCTTCATAGCATTATAGACGGTTCGCTTTCTATTCTTATTCTCAAAAACGACGGTTCAATCATTGCTGCTCGTGATAAGCTTGGCAGAACCCCTATCCACATTGCCAAAAATGAAAATGGCTATTGTGCATCATTTGAATCCTTTGCCTGCCAGAAGGTAGGCTATGAGCTGGAAAGAGAGCTTGGCGCCGGAGAGATAGTTGAGTTTACAGCAGATGGCATAACTCAGCTTGCTGCACCGGGCAAGGAAATGAGAGTGTGTGCATTTTTGTGGACATATTATGGCTACCCCAATTCAATCTATGAGGGAATAAATGTTGAGGTTATGAGAAACCGCAATGGTGCTATCATGGCAGCTCACGATATGGAAACGAAAAATGCCGAGGGAATTGATTTTGTAAGCGGAGTTCCCGACTCAGGCACTCCCCATGCAATAGGCTATGCCAATGAAAGCAAAATCCCCTTTGCCCGCCCGTTTATAAAATATACCCCCACCTGGGCGCGAAGCTTCACCCCGCCAAAACAATCCGACAGGGCTCACATAGCAAAAATGAAGCAGCTTCCCGTTCACGACCTGATAGTAGACAAAAAGCTCTTGTTTGTGGATGATTCCATAGTAAGAGGAACTCAGCTTAAGGAAACAGTTGATTTTCTCTATCACAACGGTGCCAAAGAGGTGCATATGCGGAGCGCATGCCCTCCAGTAATGTATAGCTGCAAATATTTAAACTTCTCAAGAGCCACAAGTGAAATGGAATTAATTGCCAGAAAGACAATATCAGAGCTTGAAGGCGATGAGGGCTTGAAGCATATTGAGGAATACAGCGATGGCAGTACAGAAAGAGGAAAAAAATTAAGAAAAGCGATATGTGAAAAACTTAATTTTGCCTCATTGGATTTTCAGTCAATCGAAGGCACGATAAAGGCCATAGGTATCGAACCTTGTAAGCTTTGCACCTACTGCTGGAATGGAAAAGAATAATTAAAAAGTAATTTAAAATAAAAAACATAAATTCTATAAATCTTAATGTTTGGAGGAAAAACTTATGAACAACAGCTTCAGCGAAAGCTATAAAGCAGCAGGTGTTGATATCACCGCCGGCTATGATGCCGTAAAACTTATGAAAAAACACATTTCCCGCACCCTCACCCCCGGTGCAATGTCTGATATAGGAGGCTTTGGCGGACTTTTTGTTCCCGATATGGCAGGAATAAAAGAACCGGTTCTCGTTAGCGGAACAGATGGTGTTGGCACAAAGCTCAAAATTGCATTCTTAATGGATAAGCACGATACCGTCGGAATAGACTGCGTTGCAATGTGTGTTAATGATGTTATCTGCTGCGGAGCAAAACCACTCTTCTTCCTTGACTATATTGCCTGCGGAAAAAATGTTCCCGAAAAAATTGCATCAATAGTATCCGGTGTTGCAGAAGGCTGCGTTCAGGCAGGTGCCGCACTCATCGGCGGAGAAACAGCTGAAATGCCCGGCTTCTATCCCATAGATGAATATGACCTTGCCGGCTTTGCAGTTGGTATGGTGGATAAATCAAAGGTATTTGACAACACAACCATCAAAGAAGGTGATGTTATAGTTGCCATTCCTTCATCAGGTATCCATTCAAACGGATATTCTTTAGTACGCAAGGTGTTTGATGTTGAAAATGCCGACCTTAATGTTTACAGCGATGAGCTTGGCAAAACCATAGGTGAAGAACTCTTAACACCAACCAAAATTTATGTTAAAGACCTCTTTGCCATAAATGATGTTGCAAATATCAAAGCAGTATCCCATATAACAGGCGGCGGCTTCTATGAAAATATTCCAAGAAGTATTCCCGAAGGCTTTGGCGCAAAAATAGAAAAAGCAGCTGTTAAAGTTCACCCAATCTTCAATATGGTCGCAAAGCTTGGCGGTATTCCCGAAAGAGATATGTTCAATACCTATAACATGGGCGTTGGAATGAGCATCGTCGCTGCCAAGGAAGATGCCGACAAAGCCCTTGCAGCTTGCAAAGATGCCTACATAATCGGTGAAATCGTTAAAGGCAGCGGGGTGCAGTTATGGTAAAAAAGAAAGTTGCTGTTCTTGTCAGCGGCGGCGGAACCAACCTGCAGGCTCTTATAGATGCTGAAAAAAACGGAATCATTAAAAGCGGCACAATATCTCTGGTTGTTTCAAATAAAGAAAGTGCTTATGCTCTCCAGAGAGCCAAAAATGCAGGCATTGAAGGCGTGTATATCCCAAGGGGAAAGGAATTTGAACAAAAGCTTATAGCTATTCTTGAAGAAAAGCAGATTGATTTTATAGTTCTTGCAGGTTTTCTTTCTATCCTTTCCGAAAGCTTTGTTAAAAGATACGATAAAAAAATCATCAATGTTCACCCTTCGCTCATTCCTTCATTTTGCGGTGATGGTTTCTATGGCTTAAAGGTTCATGAGGCAGCTCTTAAAAAAGGAGTTAAGGTAACCGGTGCCACAACCCACTTTGTTAATGAAATTACCGACGGTGGCGAAATCATAATGCAGAAGGCTGTTGAAATATCCGATGACGACACAGCCGAAACTCTTCAGCTTAAGGTAATGCAGGAAGCAGAATGGATTATCCTTCCGCTTTCAGTTGAAAAGGTTTGCTGTGAAATGTAATTTTTCTCATTTGAATTATCGATAAATATCAGGAAGGTGATATAATGAGTACCGAATTTGAACGCATTGTTCTTGAAAAACTTTCGAAGCTTGATGTTTTGGAAGAAAAGTTTGATACCTTAGAAAACCGGTTTGATACTATGGAAAATCGGTTTGATACTATGGAAAATCGGTTTGATAATATGGAAAATCGGTTTGATAATATGGAAAAAAGGCTTGACACTATGGAAACAGATTTAAAATCTGTCAAGAAAACAGCCTTAAAGGTTGAAACTGAATTAATACCAAAAACACAGCTTATGCTTGATAACTATATGAATATTGCCGAAAAGGTTAATATTTCATCCGATTTGCAGGAGGAAGTAAAAACCTTAAGATATGAAGTTGATATAATAAAACAAATATTGAGTGTTAATAATCAATAGTTAATTTCCATGTTGAAAGGACGGGTAATATGAAAGTAATGGTCATAGGCGGTGGCGGCAGAGAACACGCCATAATTCACAGCCTGAAAAAAAGCCCAAAAATAGATAAAATATATGCTCTCCCCGGCAATGGTGGAATTGCAGCCGAGGCAGAGTGTGTTGCAATTGGTGCAACAGAAAAAGAAAGAATTGTTGAATTTGCAGTTGACAACAAAATAGATTTTGCAGTTGTAGCTCCTGATGATCCCCTTGTTTTGGGTGTGGTTGATGCGCTCAACGAAAAGGGCATCGATTGTTTCGGCCCCAGGGCAAACGCTGCAATTATTGAAGGTAGCAAGGTTTTTTCCAAAAACCTTATGAAAAAATATAATATTCCCACAGCCGGCTATGAGGTTTTCTCCGATAGCGAATTAGCTAAGGAGTATCTCGAAAAATGCGATTTCCCAATCGTTATTAAGGCCGACGGTCTTGCTCTTGGAAAAGGAGTTATAATAGCTCCCGACCTCAAAGAAGCCAAGGATGCCATAGATATGATAATGAAAGATAAGGTCTTTGGTGCCAGCGGCAACAATATCGTTATTGAAGAATTCCTAACAGGCCCTGAGGTATCGGTTCTTTGCTTTACCGATGGTAAATGCTTAAAACCCATGGTATCTTCAATGGACCACAAGCGCGCCCTTGATAATGACGAAGGCTTAAACACAGGCGGCATGGGAACAATCGCTCCCAACCCCTGCTACACAGAGGCTGTTGCAAAAGAATGTATGGAAAAAATCTTTATCCCAACAATCGAAGCAATGAACAAAGAGGGCAGAACCTTTAAAGGTTGTCTCTATTTTGGTCTTATGCTCACCCCAAAAGGTCCGAAGGTTATAGAATATAACTGCCGCTTCGGCGACCCCGAAACCCAGGTTGTTCTTCCTCTTTTAAAATCCGACCTTTTTGAAATTATGCTCTCTGTGGCAAATGGAA
>JAFSBJ010000159.1 GCA_017437345.1 Clostridia bacterium
ACCAACTCGGCTTACAGAAATACCGGGGTTTATGGCCGGCATTATGCCTGCATGGAAAAGCTCTGTTTCAAGAAATATCTGCCCGTCAGTTATGGAAATAACATTTGTGGGAATATAGGCTGAAACATCGCCCGCCTGAGTTTCGATGATGGGAAGAGCTGTTATTGAGCCGCCGCCATATTCAGGAGCAACACAGGCAGCTCTTTCAAGAAGTCTTGAATGAAGATAGAATACATCTCCGGGATATGCTTCACGACCGGGAGGACGACGGATAAGGAGCGAAAGCGCTCTATAGGCAATGGCATGCTTTGACAAGTCGTCGTAGATGATAAGAACATCTTTTCCTTTCGACATAAAATATTCTGCCATTGCACAGCCTGAATACGGAGCCACATACTGAAGGGGGGCTGTTTCGGATGCTGATGCGGAAACTATGATTGAATATTCCATGGCACCTGCCTTCTGAAGCTCATTTGCAAGCTGCACTACCGCTGTATTCTTCTGCCCTATTGCAACATAGATACAGATTACACCTGTGTTTTTCTGATTGATTATGGTGTCAATTGCTATTTCGGTTTTACCGGTTTGTCTGTCGCCTATTATAAGCTCTCTTTGGCCTCTTCCTATTGGAATCATACTATCAATTGCTTTAATACCTGTCTGCAATGGAACAGATACGCTCTTTCTTTCAATGATTCCGGGAGCTTCCGATTCTATTGGTCTTGTCTGGTTTGTTAAAATCGGACCTTTGCCATCTATGGGATTACCCAGAGCATCAACAACTCTTCCAAGAAGCTCATCACCAACAGGCACAGAAACAACCTTTCCCGTGCGTCGTACTGTTGAGCCTTCGTGGATATTGTTTTTATTTGACAAAAGAGCAACAGACACACTTTCATTTTCAAGGTTCTGAGCCATACCCATGCTACCGTCTTCAAATTCCAAAAGCTCACTTGCCATACATGACCTTAAGCCATAAACTCTGGCTATTCCATCACCAACAAGGATAACTGTGCCGGTTTCCTGCATTTCTATTTTAGACTCATAGTTTTTTATCTGCTCTTTAATTATCTGACTTATTTCATCTGTTTTTGTGCTCATTTATTTATCACATCCTTCATATCTTTAAGATGTTTTTTTACGCTTGAATCAATTATTTTGCCATCTGCTTCAACAATCAAACCGCCAAGTATTTCTTTATCCACGGTATATTCAATTTGGGCAGCTGTGCCATTTAATTTTTCAAGCTTTTCTTTAAGCTGAGCTTTTTCATTTTCAGAAAGCTCTACAGCACTTGTAATCTTTACCTTTGAAATCTTATCCATCTGATTGCAGAGTGCATAATAATACTTTGCACATTCTTTAAATTCACGAATATGCTTTTTTCCACAAAGTATTTTTAAAAAAGACAAAACATCCCTCGGAACAGATGCCGAAAATGCTTTTTCAAGAGCATCAAGTCTTTCTTCCATGGGAATTGAAAAGGTATAGAGAAAATCCACATACGCAGGATTTTCGCTAAAAACCGCTTCTATTCTTTCAAGGGCTGCTTTATATTCATTTGTGGACTCTTTTTCGCATGAGAGCATAAACAATGCCTTTGCGTATTCATTACTTATTTCACTCATTCTTCGTCACCTATTTTCTCAATGAATGAATCAATAAAGCTTTTGTGGTCATCGGCATTTATTTCGCGCTCCAGAAGCTTATTGGCAAGAGCTGTGGAAACCTCAACAATTTCCTTTTTGATTTCGTCTTCAGCTTTTTTCATTTCGAGCTGAGCCTGATTTTCAGCCTGACGAACAATAGATTCTGCCTGTTCTTTAGCTTTTGAAACAATGGCTTCGCCTTGTCTTTTGGCGCTGTTTTGTGCCTTCTTTATCATTTCATCTGTTTCATTTTTAACTGAGCCTATTTTTTCATCCCACATAAGCTGATTTTCTTTCGCTATGCGTTTTGCTTCATCGGCCTCTTCATATTTTGAGTCTATTTCACTCTGGCGCTTTGCAAGCATATTATTAACAGGCTTAAAAAGAAACTTTTTGAACATAAGAAAAAGAATTAAGAGGTTGAGAAGAGAAATAAGTATCTGCCATAAATTGACAGAAATAACTTCCAATGATTGCATAATTCTTTCCTCTCTGTATTAACCGAGTGTTTTTATGAGTATGTCGATAAACATATTTGGTGTTACAAACAAAAGAAGAATCGCTATAACTAAGGCATAGAGACCTGTTGTTTCAGCAATGGCACAACCCATAAGCATTGTGGTGGTTACATCACCTTTACATTCGGGCTGTCTGCCAATAGCTTCACAAGCTTTTGCAACAGCGTTGCCTTCACCGATACCGGGGCCTATACCTGCTATCATAGCAAGACCTGCACCAACTGCACAACATCCTAAAATAATACTGATTGCGATTTCCATAAAAAATACCTCCATTTAGTTTTTGCACTTTTGTGCTTTTTTCTTTTTTCGTTCTTCATATAATTCAAGAGGAAATCCTCCTGCAATATACAGCATAGTCAGCATAGCAAAGATGAATGCCTGAAGACATCCGCTGAATATATCAAAATAGATAGACAGAATTGCCGGAAGGCCTATCTGCAAAAACGGGAACTGCCCCAAAAAACCGGGAAACGCTCCGAATATCATATTGGAAAGCCCCTGAAGACCTGCAGCAACAAGCACCGATATAACCGAGCCTGATAAAACATTGCCATAGTGACGAAATGCCATAGATATAGGGGTGGCAATTTCGCTGATTACATTAAGAGGTGCCATCAAAAGAGGGCTGGCAAAGCTCTTGGCATATTCTATCGGGCCGCATTTCATTTTGTAGTAGGTTATAAGAGTGAAAACCAATATTGCCCATCCGGCTATGATGTTTATATCAGATGTAGGCGGAAAAAGGCCTACCAGTGTAATAAGACTTGAAAGGGCTGAAAGAGCAAGGATTGACGCCACAAAAGGGCCAAAGCTTTTAAAATAATCCCCCATATTATTTTTGACAAGGGAGGTACTCTTTTCAACAATCATTTCAGCGAAGTGATGTCTTTTAAGCCACACACCATGCTTAATACCATGGGTAAGATAGAGACACAAAAAGAATAACACTATGAGTACTATTACCGAATTAACCTGAGATTCTGTTATGGGCAGATTCTGCACAGGCATAGGCAGAGTAAAATATATTCGCGCACCTGATATGGATATTCCATCCGAAGGGGGCGTTGTGAGAACTTTTAGCACTATTCCAAATCCCAGGGGGACTATCATCATTATGATGTAGAATATATCCGTCAGAGTGAACCGGAGTGTTTTTGATTTCACTTTTTTACCACTTCCTTTCTGTTTTTTATAAGAGGACGGAAGGATACTGCAATTCTTGGAAAAAACACAGGAACAATAACAGCTACTGTGTTAAAACAAGGAGCTACAACACCTATTACAACAGCTATAAATATCCCGGCATTTCTAAGATTCTGAGATGACCTCATAAGCCTTCTGGCATCAGTCTCCTCAAGGCACACTGCCCTCTGGACTGTAAGCCCCATAACAAAGAAATTAAGTATTGCCACTATAAGAGACAGTATATTTCCAAGAATGACCTTATATGTCCATTTTCCAAAAGCAATAAACACAATCTGCATAATAATGCTTAAAATCACACAAAAGAGCGCAATATAGCGGGTTTCATTTTTAACTGTGGCATTGGGTTTTATCATAATTGTTCTCCATGGGATATTTATTCTTCCGATTTTTTATCTTTAATATCTGTGATAAAATTATTGAATTTGTGAAGCACTTCAGGAACCATATCCACGATGCGGTCCACAGTTGAGAGAGAATCGGAAACGGGTAAAAGTCTGATGCTGTCATTTTTTATAACAAGAAAAGCTACAGGATTTACAGACACTCCTCCGCCGCATCCTCCGCCAAACATCGACTGATCGGCTTTCTTTTCATTGGGTTTTGCTGAAAATTCGCTTCCGCCTGCTCCAAATCCGCAAGCAACTCTTGAAACAGGAATAACTGTTGTTCCATCGGGGGTTGTCATAGGCTCACCTACTATGGTGTCCACATCTATCATCTGTTTGAGATTTCCGAGAGTTTCCGCCATGAGAGCCTGAATTGGTGTTGACATAATTAATCGCCGCCTTTTATTTTAGATTTTCTTTTCTTTTTATTCTTTCTTTTAAACGAAAGATAACTAATTCCCATACTTAAAACTGCACCTATAAGATTGGCAAGCCTGGAAGTTATTATACATTCACATTTTGCACTACACTGTTTTTCGGTATAGTTGGGAACAAG
>JAFSBJ010000160.1 GCA_017437345.1 Clostridia bacterium
GCATATTGAAACAATAATAATTGTTATGGGGCTGACAAGGCCTGCATTAACAGCGGATTGCCCTAAAATAAGACCACCCACGATTCCCAGGGATGAACCAATAGAACCCGGAACCCTTATTCCGGCTTCTTTTATGAGTTCGAAGGATACTTCCATAATAAGAATTTCTGTGAGCAGAGAAAAAGGTATAGCATATCTTTCATTTATAAGACTTAAAAACATATCGCTCAGTAGGCTTTCTGTGTGGAAACGAGTGATGGCAATAAAAAGCCCCGGAGTTAAAAGAGACAAAAAAACTGCAATTATTCTTATAAGCTTTATAAAAACAGAATATGGTTTTCTAAGGTAAGCATCTTCAGGAGATGATATTATATCTGTTATATTAGAAGGCAGAATCAGAGCATGTGAGCTTCCATTAAGAAGAAGCGCTGCCCTTCCTTCAACAAGAGAGCGGCAAACCTTATCAGGTCGTTCGCTTGTTATGACCTGAGGAATACTGATATTATTGCTTTCTTCTATTCCCTTTTCTATATCGAATACAGAAAAAATATAATCATCTTCAAAGCTTAGAAGTTTTTTCTTTATTTCTTCTTTTAGATCAGGATTAATAATACCATCTATATAGGCAAGAGAGGCCGGAGTTTTGCTTTTTTTTCCAAACTGAAATGTTTCAAAAACAAGATTGGAATTATTCACACTTTTTCTTATGAGAGCTGTGTTACATCTTAGAATTTCATTAAACCCTTCATGAGGCCCCTGAACAACAGTTTCGTTGATGGGGGTGCCGATGTTTCTATGCTCCCATGTTTTAATATCTATTATCATGCCTTTGGAAAAACCATCAACAAAGATGCCGGCATTTCCAAAATTGACAGCATCGGTAATTTTGTTTACAGTTTCGCTGTATTCCACCTGACTTTGCGGCATAACGCTTTCGCTGAAAAATTTCAACATATCAGTATTTTTGGGTGCTTCCCTATTTTGCATAGCGGGCTGCAGCACAAACTGATTTATTGAATTTTTATTTACTATCCCATCTGCATATATAATAAATGCTTTTATGCTTTTTGAATTTACATTCCAGTTGAATACTCTGATAATTATATCCCCGCTAAGCTCGGTATGCATAAGCTTTCTGGCATAACATAGATTATCGTCTATCGATGTTGAAACCTTATATTCTGTAGGGATGTTATCATATTTAATATCTTTTGCTCCAAAAGTTAAATCAAATTTGGGGTTTTTATCCGGCGGATTATATTTTAAAAATTCCAGCATTATGTTTATCACCATTTTTATTATCCGCAGTAAAGATTTATATATTCAGGAATAATTTTTATTTATTTACAAAAAATACGGATGAGGTGATTAGATGATAAAGTCGACATCTATTGAAAGATACAAAAATATAATAAGACAAAATGTTGGAAAAAAAGTAAACCTCACTCTTAAAAGAGGACGCAAATATATTACACTTAATGAATGTGTGATAGAAAATGCCTATGATGGAATCTTTGTTTTGGGGATAATGGGAGAAAGTATGGTAAAATGCAAAAAAATCTCTGTTTGCTATGCTGATCTTCTCACAGGAAGCGCAAGGTTAACCCTTATAAGCGATTCTAAAGGAGCATAAAGCAAAATAATTTTGCTTTTTTTACAAAAACATCTTGAAATCCTCCCAAAGATATTGTATAATATATCTAACTCAATATATATTTAGGAGGAATTCACTATGGTTAGATTAATTGTTGGAAAAAAAGGCACAGGAAAAACAAAAGCATTAATAGAGGGAATCCACAATTCAATAAATACTGAAAACGGTGATATTGTTTTTATTTGTAATGGTGACAGACACATTTTAGATATAAACCACTCTATCAGACTCATTGATGTTGAAAAATATGACACAGCAGATTTCAGAGTTTTTAAAAGCTTTATTCTTGGAATTTTATCACAGAACTATGATATAACATCTATCTTTGTTGACAGTTTATTTAAAATTGTTGCTGATGATAATGACAATCTTGCAGGATTTATTAATGATCTTGATGCAATTTCACAGGAAAATAATGTTAAATTTACTATCTGCATCAGCGCAGACAAATCCGAATTACCTGAAGATATATACAAATATATCAACTAAATATAAATACTTATCAAAAGGCGCGGATTACTCCACGCCTTTTTCATTGAGGTTATTTTATGTCAGATATTTACTTAACACCTGAAAAAGAAGCAAGCTCGGAGCTTGTGGAAAAAAGATCGAAATTTATTGGAAATATTAAGCATATAAACAGTGAAGAAGAGGCTTTATTCTACATAAAGAAAATCAAAAAAGAGCATTATGATGCCAATCACAATGTTTATGCCTATATAACCAAAGACACTAAACGCTACAGCGACGACGGTGAGCCTTCAAAAACAGCAGGCTTGCCTATTCTTGATATGCTGGAAAACCAAGGTATAACGGATGTGGTGTGTGTGGTAACAAGATACTTTGGCGGAACACTTCTTGGAACGGGGGGGCTTGTGAGGGCATATACATCTGCCGCAAAAATGGCACTCGAAAATGCCGGCATCAATAAGCTCCTTCTTCACTCTACCCTTTCGATAACTGTTCCATATAATCTTTTTGACAGCGTTAAATACCTTGCAAATGAATGTGGATGCACTTTTACAAGCTGTGAATATACAGACATTATCCGCGTTAGCGCTATATGCAAAAAAGAAGACACAGATATGGTAATCGAAAAGCTTCAGAGTGCATTCGGAATAAATATAAAAACAGAAATTATGGGCGAAATGTATTGCTGATTTAAAGACACTAAGCCAAAGGAGGCCTTATATGAACAACAAAAGAGCGATGTATATACTTCTTGTTTTTTGCATTATGTTTATGACGCTTATAGGTTATATAACATATATAGAAATAAGGTATGGCGACGAATATATTCACTCAGCGTACAACGCAAGAAACAGCGTGAAAGACAAAAGCGTTATAAGAGGCAGCATATATGACAGAAACAATATAAAGCTTGCCTACAGCGAAGAAAATGACGGCAAGCTCACAAGAAAATATCCTTATGACAACATGTATTCTCATGTTATAGGGTATGTGTCGGAGGATTATTCCAACAGAACACTAATTGAAAAGGAATTTAACTCTCATCTTATTGGAGAAAGCGGAATTAATAAACTCACCAACCTCGGAAACAAGCTTACCTCGAAAAAAGCAAAGGGAAATGATGTTTATCTGACCATTGATCACGAAATCCAGAAAGCAGCCTACAATGCTTTAGGCGGATTTAACGGAGCAATTGTTGCGCTTAAGGTTAAAACAGGTGAAATTCTTGCTATGGTTTCAAAGCCTGACTTTAATCCCAACCCGGAGGTTTTCAGCAAAAACTATAATAATCTTTCTGATTCAACTCTCTACACAAGAGCGATTCAGGTTTTATATCCACCCGGTTCCACCTTTAAAACAATTACAACAGCATCTATTATTGAAAATGGTCTGGAAGATGAAATCTACGAGGATTCGAGCGGAGAATTTGTTATTAAATCTGCCGACGGTAATCCTGACAACGACTATAAATGTGCAAATGAGGATGCACGCCACGCCTATGGAACAACAGATTTACAAAAAGCATTTACAGTCTCAAGCAATGTTTATTATGCATATATGGGAACAAGACTCAGTTCGGCTAAGATTCAAAAAACTGCAAGAAGCTTTTTATTTAATAAAGAAATTCCCTTTGACCTTCCTGTTGTGAAGAGTCATTTTCAAAAAGGAAAGCTGACCGAAGCAGAGCGGGCAATATCGGTTATTGGTCAGGGGCAGACAGAGGCATCTCCGCTTCATCTTGCTCTTATTGCTGCAACTATTGCAAATGAGGGGAAAATGCCAAAGCCATATATAGTTTCATCAGTTAAATCGGGAGTTGTTTCTGCATATACAGCAAATAAGTCATCATTAGGACAAATTATTCCCAAAAAAGATGCAGGAATAATTAAAGATTTTATGCTTGAAGTTGTAAAAACAGGAACAGGTAAAGCTGCGGCAATAAATGGAATAGAGGTTTGCGGTAAAACAGGCACAAGCGAAAATCCGCTTACAGCCACCGGCGGACATAACTCCAAAAAAACACACGCGCTGTTTATTGGATTTGCACCATATGACGAGCCGGAAATTGCAGTAAGCGTTGTTATGGAATATGCAGGCTTTGGAGGAACAAACGCCGCACCTGCAGCGAAAACTATTATGCAAAAATATTTTGAAATATATAATAAAGAATAACATTAAGATACCTCTCATAAGATTTATGGGAGGTGTTTTTTTGCTTAAAGCATCGGAATTTAAAAACAAGGAAGTTATAAATTTAAATGGTAGTGAAAAGCTGGGATATATATATGATTTTGAAATATGCATTTCAACAGGAGAAATATCTGCTATATATGTTCCGGAAAAGCAGAATTCCTTTTTTAAAATAAAATCATCCCCCATTCGTATTCCATGGAAAAAAATTGAGGGAATTGGTGATGATGTTATTCTGGTTAATGTTGAAAATAATGACATTGATGTATAAATGTTTCTGATTAAATTACCTTATTTACATGAATAATAAAGATATATCAGATGAAAGGAATGATTTTATTGAGTACTAAAGGTGCAATTGGTGCAATGGCTGCAGGTGTTGTTATTGGAGCTGTGATGGGAATGATGGTTGACCCTATAAGCGACAAACAGCATAAAAAGATATGCAAAACAGCAAACAATGTTTTTAAAACAATTGGCGCTATAGTTGATGATGTTATCAGTATGTGACCTTATTAAAAGCAAACACATCAAAATATCAAGCGGTGTAAAGCAAAAAAGTTTTACACCGCTTAAATTATCTATATTTCCATTTGTCTTCCCAAAAACATTGATGTTACTCCTGCAAGTTTAACCTCCACATCTGTCACCTGTGAATTTGAGCCATCATCCATAATGACCACATTGCCGATTGTGTCACCTTCGGATATTATAGGAGAAACAACACTGAGAGTATATTTATCATTATTATCTGTTATTTTAAGCTTTTTACCGTCTTTGGAAACAAAATTTGTTTTTTCTTCCATTATTTTTTCCATATCGCTGCTTAAGGGTTTTTCCATTAAATCCTTTTTGGGTGCTCCTGCTGTGGCTATTATTGTGTCTTTATCGGTTATACAAACAGGTCTTCCTGAGGTTTTATAGAGTGATTCAGCATATTTTGACGCATATTCACCAAGCTCGCCTATAGGAGAATACTTTTTAAATATAACTCCGCCCTCTCGGTCTGTATAGATTTCAAGCGGATCACCAACTCTTATGCGAAGTGTGCGGCGGATTTCTTTTGGAATAACAACCCTGCCTAAGTCGTCAATTCTTCTTACAATTCCTGTGGCTTTCATATATATAATGCTCCTTTTAGTTTTAATTACATTTCTATTATCTGTATGCTTGGAATTTTTATGTAAGGAAAAAGGTGGGATTTTCTTTTGTTAAATCATTTAAAGTATATTAAAAGACAGCATAGCACATAGCTACGCTGCCTTGATTTTAAAAATTTTAATATGTTAATTCAGGGTTTTCATCTTCCTTATTTATTGGAATATCAATTTTTTCGCCCAAAAGATCTGCCCGAACAGCGGTATAAAGCCAGGGACGAAGCGGACGGTTTGGAGGACAAAGCACATGCTGAGCATAATAAAGAGTCATATTATTTACCGGGTCAACAGATGCATAAGCTCCTGCAGCTCCTGCCCAGCCAAATTCTGTGTGATTAGGGTTATTGCGTGGAGCTCGCATACCAAGACCATAGCCGATACAATCGGTGCCATATGTATACATAGCGCGCTGTTTGGGAGTTAGTCTGTCCTCTGCCATCATAGAAATGGTGTCTTTTTTTAGAATAACATTACCTACACGCAATGCTTCAAGAAACTTTATATAGTCTTCAACGGTAGAAACACAACCTGCCCCACCGCTGGCATATTCTTTGCCGGGACGATAGGTATTTGTCCACCGGGGTTCAAATTTTAGTGTTTCATTATTGTAGCAATACTGATGAGCAAAGTCATCCCAATCTTCAAGAGGATGAAGGAAATCAGAATTATTCATTCCTAATGGTTCGAAGATATTTGTCTTTACATATTTTTCAAATTTTCCCCTGTCAAAACCTCAACAAGCGCCGCAATAACATCGTGGCTAAGGCTATATTGCCAGCCTTCGCCAGGTTCAAAAGAAAGAGGAGTTTTTGCAAGATGATTAACAAGCTCCACCGTTGGGCAAGGATTGTCTCCCCTGCCATAGTATTCCTGCAAATTAGGAGTTTGCAAATCATAATTCATACCGGAGGTCATCTCAAACAGATGGTGGATTTTAATAGGTTTTTTTGCCTTTTGTATTCCACTTTCTGTTTTGACTGTCATTTCTGAAAAGGCAGGCATATATGATGACAAATCATCTTCCAGACAAAACATTCCCTTTTCCCAAAGCTGCATGGCAGCTACGCAGGTGATAAGCTTAGAACAGGAATATATATGATACTTTTCATTTCCCTTCATAGGTATTTTATTTTCCGGATCAGAATATCCGCCCATATGGCGCAGGATGCATTTTCCGTCTTTATATACAATTAAATCAAAACCGGTTATACCAATATTTAAAAAATGCTGACACAATGCTTTAGTTTGCTCAAACATATTTACACATCCGAGTAATATTATACAATTAAATATTAAAATAGTCAATTTATATCCCATAAAACATAATATACCAAAACAAGTGAGGTGCATCACCATTTGATGATACACCTCATTTTTAATTTGTTTTACTTTTGTATGAACATCTGAGTCCAGTAGTTTCCGCTTTTAACATAGCCAACACCGATGTGGGTATAGGATTTATTAAGAATATTGGCTCTATGGCCCTGGGAATTCATCCAGCTATTTACAACCTTTTGGGGTGTTGTCTGACCTTTTGCTATATTCTCTCCTGCACTGCGATATGATATGCCAAAGCTCTTCATCATATCAAAGGGTGAGCCGAAGGTGGGGCTTGTGTGGGAAAAATAGTTATTTTCTTTCATATCCATCGACTTATATCTTGCAACTCTGCTAAGCTCCCAATCGTGAGTAAGAGGCGAAAGACCGTTTTTTGCTCTTTCAACATTAACCAGACGAATAACCTCGGTTTCAAAAGAAGAAACAGATTTATCCTCTACAGGAAGCTTTAATATCTGCCCCGGATAGATAAGATCGGGGTTTTCTACATCAGGATTGGCATTTATTATTTCTCTTGTGCCAACTTCATATTTATTTGCTATCTTCCACATTGTGTCTCCTCTGACGACGGTGTGGGTGGCAGCAGAGGCAGAAAGCCCAAGAATAATAAATGCACTAAAAGCTGATATGGCTGCTTTTTTGATATTCATAATATGATACCTCCTTTTTATGAATTGTCAAAAAGACGGTATTTATTATATCAAAAAAGCATGCTGCGGGCAAATGTAAATAATGTAAAAACCTATCACACACGCTTAAATCCGTTACCGCGGACTTCTTTTATATCCGTTATTGTTACGAAGGATTTTGGGTCAATTTCTTTTATTTTATTAAGAAGTCCCGGAAGCTCCTTTGCTTTTACAACGCTCATCAGCATTGCACCGGCTTTGTTTTTATAGCAGCCTTTAGAATAAATTGCAGTTACTCCTCTATTTATATCACTTAAAATAATTCCGGCTATTTCATCAGATTTTTCGGAAACAACTATAACAGATTTGGCGTAGTCACCCATAGTGAGAATTCTATCGGCAATATATGAGCAGACATACAAGGATACAAGAGAATAGAAACAGATAATATAATCCTTAAAAACTATTCCCGAAAATGACACTATTATAAAGTCTATAATGAGTATTATTTTTGCAGGTGAAATATGCGGAAGTTTTTTTTGAAAAATAAGAGCCGCAAAATCGCTACCACCGGTTGAAGCGTTTCTTCTCATCGTAAAACCAATGCCTATTCCGGAAAGGACACCGCCAAATACTGAGCCAATAAAAATATCGCTACAGTAAAACCCTATATGTGATGTGGCTTCAAGAAAAATTGACAAAAGCACAACACCTGCAAGGGTTTTAACGAGCGATTCTTTTGGGAGCTTTTTTGATGCAAGAAAAAAGAGCAAAATATTAAGACCAAGCACAGTTACAGACAGAGGAACATCTGCTAAATAATAAAGCACTGTGGCAACACCGCTTACTCCACCTGTTGAAATCTTAAGCGGGGCAAGAAAGATATTTATTGCAATTGAAAGAACAAAAGCTCCAAGGGTTATAGTTATATAGTCAGATAATAATTTTTTAAAATTCATAATATTTTTCACCAAACATATTTTTTATTATGTTTGCCAAAAAACATATTTTTAAAATTATTCTTTAACAAAACTCAGCATCAACACAGCTGTCATTATAAAAATTATTCCGATAATTGATGTGAGGCTTAAGGGTTCACCGAAAAACACAACACCGAAAAGGGTGGCTGTCATGGGTTCTATTATGCCAAGGGCTGAAGCTGTTCCAACAGGAATATACTTAAGAGACATAGTATAGAGAGAATAAGGCATGGTTACCGTAAACACACCAACACCTACTATAAGCGAATATAAAAGCGCGGGAGATGTGTTGGCTATGGAGAATATTGACACAATATCAGCAAAGCACAAGGACAAAAGAGCCATGAATATGTAGCAATATACAGAAGCTGATAAGGGATTACTTTTTTTACTTATCTGAACTTTGGCTATGATATTATAGGCACTATATGATATGCCTGATAAAAGACCGGTTATAACGCCCCACAGATTAAAGGTGGCACCGCCAACAATTCCGGATATGAGAGCACAGCCAAGAATAACAAAAAATACGGACACAAGCTTAACCTTTGTGAGCTTTTCACCGAGAAATGTGACAGAATATGCCATAACAAAAATGGGAGCTGTATACATAAGCATTACTGCAACGGAAACAGAGCCAACATTCATGGATTCATAATAGAAAAATGCCGCAAGAAACATTGAAATGCCACCGCATGCAAACCAGAAAAGCTGAGAAAGATTAATTCTAAAAAGATTTTTATCTTTTAAGAAAACATAAAGAGACATTAGTATGGCAGAAACTATGCCACGCATTGCGGTTAACTGAAGTGGTGTGAAACCATAGGGATACAGAAGATTTGCAAATATTGCCGATGTACCCCAACAAACTGCGGCAAGAACAATTAAAAGTACAGGATATTTTTTCATTTTATCACCTTTATGTAAATATAATTAAGCGATGCATTATAAAATTTGTTTTGCGTAAGCAAAACTACCTTTTCTTATCTATTCACTCTTATCTTTTATCTGGAAACGACAATTTTAGAGAAGAACGAAGAGAGAAAAGTGAAAAGAGAATAGAACAAAAGAAACGACAACTTTCTTTGTCGAAAATTGTCGTGTCTTTTTATAGCGGCAGACGGATTTGAACCATCGACACAGCGGGTATGAACCGCATGCTCTAGCCAACTGAGCTATGCCGCCGTATTTAGTTTCTGTTGTGCTTGACAACAGAAACTATTTTAATATAAAAGATGATATTTGTCAAGAACTTTTTTCTATTTTTTGCAAATAACACATAAATATACCGATTTATATATCATTATTTATTATTCTTGCCTCATTATAGAATCTTTTATCGCAAGCATCACCCATTGAGAAGGTTTTTCTCGGGAGTGCTCCATCAATAATAACTGTTTTAAAAAGATCACCTTTATCCATAGCATCGAGAATTATACCACATGCTTTATGTTTTTCACATAATTCTTTTACCACATCATCACCATGGATATAATCAACTCTGCCGCCATTTTGGGAAATATAGTTATCTATAAAATTCTGAATAGTTCCTACTGTAAGATTAGCAGTTGGGTTCTTAATTCTATATTTTTTTATGTTTGAATCTGTCACAAGATAAAAAACCTGACCGTCTGCAGCAGCATCATCAACAAGCTCGCAAGCACCTTGGATTTTATTTTCAAAATCGCTGGCATCAATATCAAACACAACTCTGTGAATAGCCTCAAAAACAAGGCTATCATCATGAAGATTAACTATTTCTGCAAGAGCATATCTGGCAGGTGAAGAAAGAGCTTTGTCCCCTATTTTTTCTTTTGTTATATTATAATATTCTTTAGCGGTTGCAAGAGAATGATTTCCATCACCAACAGCAAAAACAAGAGGATGTTCCTCAGATACACCATATTTGCTGTTAAAAGCAGATAAATCGGATAGCTTGGCTATTTCCATTTCAAGATATTTAGCAAGCTCATCTGTTAAAAGCCATCCGCAAAGGTGACCGGAATTCATCATAACATCAAAATCATACACCTTTTTCATTGAAGATTTATTTTCACCGATATGTTCTATTATTCTTTTTTTATCATCATCAATAAGAAGCATAACATGAGGAAGCTCAAGCTTTGCATTAAGACGAACTTTAAGACGAGGCGGAATTCTTTCTGCAACAGTTCCTTCTGTGGCCCTTATAGCCGATTTTGATCCTTTGTTATAATCATAATCCTCAAGATCAACTGCCGCTATAATGCCCTTACGAATAAGACCATTTCTCTGAGTTCTTTCGACATATATATATGAAGAATTGTAACAAGAGAACACACCTTCAGATATGTAGTTATTCATGTTATTATTAACAGTTTTTATTCTTTCTTCAACATCGTCATTTTCAAGATAAATTTCAGGTAAAACAAGATTATAAGTCGAAGGACTATCACCTACTATATTCTCTACCTCAGTCCAGTAATCAGGTTCTGATGTGTACTGATCGCATGCAACAACACTCCATTTTTTCATGTCGGCATTTTTGGGAAGCAAAATATCTGCTTTGCTTAATGTCATATGAAATACCTCCTTTTAAATATTAATATTATTATACATCAATATGAAAAATTTTCAAGATATTTTGAAAAAAGAGTATCTTTTTTTCAAAAATATGTTATAATTATAC
>JAFSBJ010000161.1 GCA_017437345.1 Clostridia bacterium
CTGTATCTTTATCAATATTTTCCAGAAGAATATTTGAAATTTTACTCATTCTAGCTTCTGTGTATCGGTAGGCAGCCGGGGGGTCACCGTCAACTGAACCAAAGTTTCCGTGACCGTCGATAAGAGGATATCTCATAGAGAAATCCTGAGCTAATCTTACCATTGCGTCATAAACCGATGCGTCACCATGGGGATGATAACGACCGATAACATTACCAACGGTTGTTGCTGATTTAAAGAATGGTTTGTCAACGGTTAAATGTTCTTCATACATAGCATAAAGAATTCTTCTGTGAACAGGCTTTAAACCATCTCTGACATCAGGGAGAGCACGACTTACAATAACGCTCATGGCATAATCTATAAATGCCTCTCTCATTCTTTTTTCAATATCAACATCAACTATAGTCTGGGTATCAAAATATTCTTCAAAATGAGAATCTTCATATTTTTTATTTTTTGCCAAGCTTTATCATTCCTTTCGATATGCACTAAAAAATCAAACATCAAGATTTGTTACATACTGTGCATTTTCTTCAATAAATTGTCTTCTTGGTTCAACCTCGTCACCCATTAAAACTGTGAAGATATTATCTGCTTTTTCAGCATCTTCCAGGGTAACCTTTAAAAGAATTCTGTTTTTGGGGTCCATTGTTGTTTCCCATAATTCTTCCGGATTCATTTCACCAAGACCTTTATAACGGCTGATATCTACCTTGGCATTTTCATCGCCGTCTTTTAAAACTTCGCTTATGCGGTCTCTTTCTTCATCGCTGAATGCCACCTCAGATTTTTTTCCTCTTGAAAGCTTATAGAGAGGTGGTTTTGCTAAGTATATGTGGCCTGTTTCAATTAAAGGACGCATAAATCTGAAGAAAAATGTTAAAAGAAGTGTCTGGATGTGCGCTCCGTCAACATCGGCATCGGCCATAATTATTATTTTATCATATCTTAATTTTTCAATATTGAATTCTGCAGCAATGCCTGTGCCTAGAGCCTGGATAACGGGAGTTAATTTGTCGTTTCCGTAAACCTTATCTGCTCTTGCCTTTTCAACATTAAGCATTTTTCCCCAGAGTGGGAGTATTGCCTGATATTTACTGTCTCTTCCATTTTTTGCAGAGCCACCCGCTGAATCACCCTCGACGATATATATTTCTGTTTTGGTTGGGTCTTTAACAATACAATCGGTAAGCTTTCCGGGAAGGGTGCTGGAGCCAAGAGGTGTTTTTCTTGTGGCTTCTCTTGCTTTTCTTGCGGCAATTCTCGCTCTTGATGCCATAAGAGCCTTTTCAATTATAGATTTTCCAACTGCAGGGTTTTCTTCAAGAAAATCTGCAAGCTTTTCTTTAACTATATTTTCAACTAAGCCCCTCATTTCGGAATTTCCAAGTTTTGTTTTGGTCTGTCCTTCAAACTGAGGCTCTTCAAGCTTAACAGAAATAACAGCTATCATACCTTCTCTGGCATCTTCACCTGTTAATTCTTCATCATCCTTCATTAATTTATGCTTTCTTGCATAATCAACTAAAACCCTTGTGAGAGCTGCTTTAAAGCCTGTTTCGTGGGTTCCGCCTTCTGTGGTGGAAATATTATTTGCAAAGGATTCAACAACTTCATCAAAGCCTGTGTTCCACTGAACTGCAACCTCTGCCATTGAACCTTCTCTTTCTCCGCTCACATAGATAACATCTTCGTGAATATATTCGAGGCTTTCTTTTCTTTTTTTCTTTTCAGAAAAAAGATATGAAACGAAATTTTTAATTCCTCCGTCATAATGGAGAGATTCGCTGATGGGTTCTTCCAGTCTTGCATCGGTGAAATTAATTTTTATTCCGCCATTTAAAAACGCCTGTTCTCTTAATCTTTTAAGAAGTGTTTCATATTCATAATAGGTTTCTTCAAATATTTCACCATCTGCCCAGAAGGTAACCTCTGTTCCTGTTTTATCTGTTTTACCTATTATTTCAACCTCTCCCTGAGGCACACCCTTTTCAAATTTTCTTAAATGAATTTGTTTTCCATCCCAGACCTTAACCTCAAGCTTTGTGGAAAGAGCGTTAACAACAGATGCACCAACACCATGGAGACCTCCTGAAACCTTATATCCTCCGCCACCGAATTTTCCGCCTGCGTGGAGAACTGTGAATATAACATCCAGGGTGCTTATTCCCATTTTTGGATGAATTCCTGTTGGCATACCTCTTCCATTATCTCCTACGGTTACTGAGTTATCCTTATTTAATGTTACATCAATCTGAGTACAAAAGCCGGCAAGAGCTTCATCAATACTATTATCCACAATTTCATAAACAAGGTGATGAAGACCTCTTATTGATGTTGAACCGATATACATGCCCGGTCTTTTTCTAACAGCTTCAAGACCTTCCAGAACCTGAATCTGACTTTCGTCATAATTATTTGTTATTTCCGGCATTTATTATTCATTCCTTTCAGTTAGAAATTTAAACTCTCTTTAATACTGTTTGCTTCTGCTCTTTTATTTATCGTTCTTGATGAAATGGGAGAAACATAAACAGTCATTTCTCCATTTTCTTCGCATATTACATATGATTTTGGCAAATCATATGTGTTAATATTAACAACTCTATTGAGCTTTGTTACCTTTTTTAAAAATTCTTTTGTTATTTTAGAAACAGAGCTTGTTTCCAAATCCATTATTGCAACAATTGTTTTTGTTTTAACTAAAGTATCGCCGCCTAAATGAAGAAACATAATTTCACCTCTTAATTTTCTCTTTGAATTTTTCCTTTTTCAACCCTAAAATAATAACCTTCCATTCCATTTAAAAATTCTTTATCAGTACAGGTTATTATCACCTGGGTATCTTTTATATTCTCAATAAAGAGATGTCGTCTGTTTTCATCAAGCTCACTTAAAATATCATCTAAAAGTATGGGAGGCATTTCTCCCGTCTTTTCTTTTATTATTTCACATTCGGAAAGCTTCAATTTTAATACACAAGACCTTTGCTGCCCCTGAGAACCATATTTTTTTATATTTTCTCCATTCATAAATATTTCAAAGTCGTCTCTGTGGGGTCCTATCATGGTCATTCTGTTTTCTAAATCTCTTTCAAAATTATCTTCAAGCTGTTTTATAATGTTTTCCTTATCTTTTATATCTCCTTTTATTCCGGGGAGATAGCTAAGCTTTAAAAATTCATCTTCAAAACCCTTTGTAACATTATTTATCCTGCTATTTATTTTTTCAATTGCGGCTTCTCTCATTTTAAAAATTTCTGCCGATAATTCTGCAAGCTTTTCATTCCACACAGAAATTGTTGAAAGCATAGATTTATTATTTGATTTTAAAATATTATTTCTTTGCTTTAAAATCTTATAATAATTTATTAAATTTTTAAAATAGGCAGGCTTTAGCTGACTTATAAAGCTATCGAGAAAGCTTCTTCTTACTGATGGTCCCTCTTTTACTAAATTAAGATGGTCGGGGGTAAATATAACTATATTTATATTTCCTATTATTTCAGAAAGACGGTCTATCAAAACTCCGTTTAATTTAACGCTCTTTTTGTCCGAAATAAAAAACAGGATATTGTTTTTTATTTCGTCCTTTTCAAATTCTGCCTCAATTCTTGCATATTCGCATCCGAATTTTATTGTTTCTTTTTCCTTTGTGCATCTATAGGACCTTCCGGACTGAAGAAAATAAAGAGCTTCAATAATATTTGTTTTTCCCTGACCATTTAGCCCGAAAATAATATTTTTTCCGGGACTGAAGCTTATTTTTGCTTCATCATAGTTTCTGAAATTTTTTATCTTTAAACTTTTTATATACATCAGCCAACAATAAGTTCAAATTTTTCTTCTAATTCAATTTGAACTGTGTCTCCTTTATAAAGCTTCCTGCCTCGTCTTAATTCTTTTTCACCATTTACCTTAACTAATCCTTGCAGAACCATTTCTTTTGCCTCGGCACCGTCAAAAGAAATGCCTGCAAATTTAATGAGCTGATCTAATTTTATAAATGGTGTTGTTATTTTAATTTCTGTCATTTTATCAATCCCTGTTTTTTAATATCATAGGAAGAACAAGATAAATAAATCCTTCTCCTTCCTGAGGTTTTATAACTATTGGTCCCTGTTCGTTGGTAAATTCTATTATTGCATATTCATCTGTGATGCATTTTAATGCATTTAAAATAAGTCTTGAATCAACTCCGATTAAAAGGTCATCACCATATTTATCAACATCAATACACTCACAAAAATTACCAAATTTTGAAATACATTCAACCACAATTTCCGAATTTTTTATTTTTAAGCTTATGGGAAGCTTGGGATCATCATAGTTTATAATAATTGCTGCTCTTTCTATCATTTCTGTTATTGCCTTAACATTTACCTTAACAGAAATATTTGAATGAGTTGGAATAAATTTATTATAATCGAAAAAGTCACCTTCAATAAGACGGGTGATAATTGTGAAATTATCAAAAGTAAACATACAATTGTTATTTTTAACTGTTATATCCACAATTGCATTGTCATCTTTTAAAATTTTGCAAATTTCATTTAATATTTTTGCTGAAACAACAAATTTTAAATCTGAAAATTCTGTTTCCGGAATAATCTGATTTCTCAGAGCCAGTCTGTAGCTATCCACAGACACAGCCTTCATATTTGATTTTTCAACTTCAAAAAGTGTTCCCGAAAGAATAGGTCTTGCTTCATTTTCAGAAACAGCAAATATTGTGTTTTTAATAAGTTGTTTTAAATTTTTAGAATAAGTTCTTATGTTATCTCCGTTTTCAATTTTTTTAATATCGGGATAACCTTCTGATGAAAAATAAAGAATATTAAAATTTGTGTTGGAACAGATTATTTTTAATTCATTTTTATCTGATGTAAAAATTTTTACCTTTCCGTCAGGAAGATTTTTTATAATATCAAAAAATATTCTTGAATCAACGGTGAGTGTTCCTTCTTCCTGTACCTCTGCATTTAAAATACTTTCAATAGAAAGTTCGTTATCGCTTCCTGTAAATTTTATAACATCTGTTGCTTCAATTTTTATTCCTTTTAAAATATCAACAGGATTATTAGGATTGATTGCTTTTGAAACAATATCAATTGATTTTAAAAGTTCTGCCTTTTCACAAATAAATTTCATAGGGGTACCTCCCGGATATAGTATAATAAATATAATATTAATTTTTGTAGTAGCAGTAGTAGATGGTGTGAAAATATGGAAAACTATTCTGAGGCTACTATTTAATAGGGGTTAGATAATTAATAATTGGTAAATAAAATAAAATTTTGCAGTGGATGAGTGTGGAAAAATTTTTATATCCAAAAATTTTTCCACTTTTAATTTATCAACAATAAAAGGATAGAGTGAATAAATATATAAAACCATAAGAATGTAAGGAAAAAAGGTGTGGAAAGAAATGTTGAATTTAATTTTTTATATCCTTTATAATGTCATTAACAGCAGATTCGATAGCCGAATCTGCGTCAATTGACGATTTAATTTTATTACACCCATAAAGAACAGTTGTATGGTCAAGACCGCCGAATGCATCACCGATTTGCTTATAAGTAAGGTCGGTATATTCATTTAAAACATACATTGCAATCTGACGGGGAAAAGCAATATTTTTAGATTTTGATTTGCTTTTTAAGTCATTTTCCTTAAGGTTAAAATGCTTTTCAACTGTGGAAATAACAAGCTGCGGAGTAATTTTTTTCTTCTTTTCTGTGATAATATCCTCCAGGGCTTTTTTAGCAAGCTCCACATTTATTTCTTTTTTAGCAAGCTTATGATAAAGAAGAATTTTCTTTATTGCTCCTTCAAGTTCACGGATGTTGGATTTAATGTTGGAAGCAACAAATTCATAAACATCATCCGGAATGTCAACACTTAGCTGATATGCTTTTTTTCTTAAAATTGCTATTCTTGTTTCATAATCAGGGGGAATAATATCAACCACAACACCCTGCTGAAAACGGGTTTTTAATCTTTCCATAAAGGTTGGTAAATCTTTAGGAGGACGATCGGATGTTATGATGATGTGTTTATCATTCTGATAAAGCTCGTTGAAGGTGTGGAAAAATTCTTCCTGAGTAGCCTCTTTATCGCTTATAAACTGAATATCATCAATAAGAAGCATATCAACTGTGCGATATTTGTCACGAAATTCCTGATTTTTATCATTTCTTATAGAGTTTATCATATCAATGGTAAATTGTTCGCTGGAAACATAAAGGATTTTTTTGGTGGGGTCCTTTTGGAGTATGTAGTTTCCAATTGCATGCATAAGATGGGTTTTTCCAAGACCAACTCCACCATATATAAAGAAGGGATTATAGGCAGAGCCTTTTCCTTCAGCAATGGCAACAGCTGTTGCATGAGCAAATTCATTGGATTTACCAATAACGAAGTTTTCAAAAAGATAGTTTTTATTTAGAGTAGAATCGGGAATTGGAGCAGGGGAAGAAAAAGTTTTTTTAATTGGAGACTGACCTAACAGGCTTACTATAAGTTCAATATCTTCTCCTGTTAAAAATTTTACAGAGTTTTTAATAAGGTCTCTGTAGCGTGAATTAACAATTTCAAGACTGTATTCATAGGGAACTTCAATATATAATATGTTATTTTCAATGCAAACAGGGGTAATTGTTTCTATCCATGTTGTGTAGCTGACCATTGAGCTGGCAAATTCAGGTTTAATAAGCTCCAGAACATTTTTCCATAAATTTACTATTGTATCCATGGTTTTTTCTCCGTTTTCTGATAGTAATATGCATATTAAAAATTATAGACATACATATCCGATTTAATTATAACATAAAAAAATTAACTTTTCAAGCTTTTTTGTTAAAAGTTGAAAAGTTATAAATGAAAAATGAAAAAGGCGTAAATTGTGCATTTTTGGGCTTTTTTAAGAATTAAAGCTCTAATTTAGTGAAAATTTCTATTGCTCTGGAAGAAATATAGGCATTTTTATCTTTTTTCTTTCTGAACCGCTTGTCGGAGGGTGAAATAATGCCATATGTAATGTTCATAGGCTGGAAATTTGTTATGCTTTCATCACTTATATAATGACAAAGACCACCTGTGGCTGTTTCTTTTGGAAAAATAATCTCTTCTTTTCCAAGAATTTTATTTGCCATATTAATGCCGGCAACAAAACCTGAGGATGTGGATTCAACATATCCTTCGACTCCTGTTATCTGCCCTGCAAAATATAATTTTTCATTTTTTCTTGTGCAATAGGTGGGATAAAGAAGCTTAGGAGAATTAATAAAGGTGTTGCGGTGCATAACACCATAGCGCACAAATTCGGCATTCTGAAGACCGGGAATCATTGAAAACACTCTTTTTTGTTCACCAAATTTCAAATGAGTCTGAAAACCTACTATATTATATAGGGTTCCTTCGGAATTATCCTGACGGAGCTGAATTGCAGCGTAGGGTATTTCATTTGTGTCGGGTTTTTCCAGACCAACAGGTTTTAAAGGGCCAAATAAAAGGGTGTCTCTTCCTCTTTTTGCCATTGTTTCAACAGGCATACATCCTTCAAACACAACCTCTTTATCTGCTCCGTGCACCGGAGCAAGCTCGGCATTAACAAGCTCTTCCCAAAAGGCTTCATATTCCTCTTTAGTCATGGGACAGTTGATATAGTCGGGGGTTCCTTTATCATAACGGGCTTTTTTATATGCCTTTGTCATATCTATGCTATCCAGGGTAACAATTGGAGCTGCAGCATCAAAAAAATGGAGATAGCTTTCACCGAAAAACTCTCTTATTTCCTCATATAAATCGTCTGAGGTGAGGGGGCCTGTGGCGATGATTGTATATTCATCGGGATTAATTTTAGTATATTCCTCATTTACGATTTCAATATGTGGATTATTTTTAATTTTTTCTGTGACAGATATGGAAAATTTTTCTCTGTCAACAGCCAGCGCGCCGCCTGCCGGAAC
>JAFSBJ010000162.1 GCA_017437345.1 Clostridia bacterium
CACTGGATGGCATTGTTATATCCGCGCTATGCTCAGAATTATCAGAAAAGCTAACGGGCGGAAGAATAGACAAAATCCATCAGCCGGAAAGAGACGAGCTTGTGGTGTCGGTGAGAACATATGGCGGAGCCTTCAGACTTCTTATTTGCGCCAACCCGTCGTATCCCAGAATCCACATCACAAACACCCAGAAAGAAAACCCGGAAAAACCACCGATGTTTTGTATGCTTCTTAGAAAACACATATCCGGCGGAAAAATTCTCTCGGTTTCTCAGGAAGGCTTTGAAAGAATAATTAAAATAGCAATAGAAAGCTACGATGAAATGGGCTTTCTTTCAGAAAAAAATCTAATTGTTGAAATAATGGGCAAACACTCTAACATTATTTTAACAGATAAAGATGGTAAAATCCTTGACAGCATCATCCATGTTGATATTTCTGTCAGCAGTGTAAGGCAAGTGCTGCCGGGGCTTATGTATGAATTGCCGCCATCGCAGGACAAAAAAAATCCCCTCAGCCAGACGACTGAAGATGTTTTATATACTCTTGACAGAAGCGAAAAAGAAATATGGAAGCAGCTTCTTGATGCCTACACAGGCATAAGCCCGCTTATTGCAAGGGAGGCTGTGCATCAGGCGCTTGGAAGATGCGACATTTTTGGTATTGAATCTGCAGGAGAAGACCTTGAAAGGGTTGCTTCTTCATTCTGTGAGATTATAAACTATGCCAAAGAAAAAAATTTCAATCCTTGCATCATAAGCGACAGGGATTCTAAAAAGCTTATTGATTTTTCATCTGTTCACATCAGTCAGTATCAGAATCTTGCAGATGTTGAACACTACGCCACCATGAATGAAGCTCTCGACAGCTTCTATATGAAGAAAGCTTCATCGGAAAGCATCAGACAAAGAAGCGGAGACCTTTTGAAATTTTTGCAAACAAGCCTTGAAAGATGCTATAAAAAGCTTCAGATTCAGGAGCAAACCCTTCAGAAGGCTGCAAAAAGAGACAAATACAAAATGTATGGCGATATTCTGACTGCAAACATCTACAGAATAACCCAGGGAATGAAAGAAATTACTTTGGAAAACTTTTATTCTGAAAATATGGAAGAAATAAAAATTCCTCTTAAGGAAGACCTCTCCCCTTCTGCCAACGCTCAGAGATATTATGTTAAATATAACAAGGAAAAAACTGCAGAAGCTGAAACCATAAAGCAAAAAAAGCTCAACGAAGACGAAATAAACTATCTGGAGTCTGTTCAGGAAGCGGTTCTAAGATGTGAAACAAACAGCGAAATAACCCAGATAAGAGATGAGCTTATTGAACAGGGCTACCTTAAAAACAAAGGAAGACTTCAAAGAAAGAAAAAAGAAACAATAACACCAATGCACTTTATTAGCGATGACGGATATGACATTTATGTTGGGAAAAACAACAAGCAAAATGACTATGTTACCTTAAAGCTTTCAAGAAGCACAGACATATGGTTTCACACAAAGGAAATCCACGGATGCCACGCAATTGTTAAAACAAGCGATGCCATGGAGGTTCCTGACAGAACATATTTTCAGGCGGCTCGTCTTGCAGCATATTATTCAAAGGGCAGAGGCTCTGAAAATGTTCCTGTGGATTATACTGAGGTTAAAAATGTTAAAAAGCCATCGGGAGCAAAGCCGGGAATGGTTATTTATGTGGACTACAACACCCTGTATGTTACCCCGTCTGAAGAAGAAAAAGACACCCTTTTGGCAAATGCAAAAAGCTGATATTTAGTATTTTTTGTGAATTTTGCTTATGTTTTCACCATATAGAGACAAATTAAAGTTATTTATCCACATATTTCAATAAATTTTAAATTCACTCTTGATTTTTGTTATTCACTGTGTTATAATACATCTTACTGATGATAAATTGCAATTGGAGGTGAGTATATTGCCTAACATCAAATCCGCAAAAAAGAGAGTTAAAGTTATCGCTACTAAAACACTCAAAAACCAGATGATTAAATCTAATCTCAAAACTTGCATAAAGAACTTTGATGCTTTAGTTGAAAAAGCTGACAAAGCTAACGCTGTTGAAGCTTGCAAATTAGCATTCAAGAAGATTGACCAGGCCGTTGCTAAAGGTATTCTTCACAAAAATACAGCTGCAAGAAAGAAAGCACAGCTCAGCATTAAGCTCAATAAAATCGGTGCGTAATTTTCCGATGGCAAACCTTCCATACCTGGAAGGTTTTTTTGTTGTATAAAAGGGATTGTAAAAAAACAATAGTTTTTTGGCTCTATAATAAATGTTGGGGTGTCCAACAAATAGAGCTCGGTAAAATTTAAGAAAAAAGTAAAAAAGAGAGCATATTTGTTCAAAATCCGTTATAATGGAATTGTCCAGAAACCAGAAACGGAGGAACAGGATATGCTCTCATTTGATTATACTAAAGTTTTATTAGATTTACAAGATGTAAATATCATAAATGTTGAACAGTTTGAATCGCACATATTGATACATACTCAATTACCCGTAA
>JAFSBJ010000163.1 GCA_017437345.1 Clostridia bacterium
CTTCGTTTCGTATTTTATTGGTTCTGTTTGCACCTTTAAATAAGCTTTCAAATCTTTCAGGATAATTTTCCAATAAGTATCTTTTACAATTAACTGTTAATCTTAAATATTTCTTATTATCAAACTTATATACTTTAACACATTTCCTTGTTATTAACTTACTTATTGTTTTTCTTATATACTCTTTTCCATGTCTTAATTTATATATTTCTTCCGTCTGTATCTCTCCTGCTAATCCTATTATGCTTACTATTTTATATTCTATTGTCTGCTTTTTAATCATATCTGTTTTTACTCCTTCTACTTATTTTTATCCAATCTTCTTATTTACGGTCTGATTTTTTGAAGAAAAAGCCGTAAAAAGCCCGATATTACGCTGTTTTTCCCATGTCACAAAAAAATGCCGCAAAATGACCGTTTTGTGACACGGTTTTTGCGGCATTTTCATGCTGTTTTAATGGTTTAAAAAGAATTCTGCAAAGCGCTTTTCGGGCATTACATAAACCTTTGTGTGGTTAAAATCTCCTTCAGACGAAATCTGACAAAGACTCAAATAATCGTCACGGTCATCCCTGACCACAAAGGGAGCGATTGCATCAATTACCTGTTTTACTTCCTTGTTGTCATGGTCACCACGGGGAATGGTTTTGTTATTCTTGTCATAGATAAATTCGATACACATCATCGCTTTTTCTTTTAAGAAGAAATTTTCTTTCTTTGATGCTTTATCCATTGCAAAGAATAACGGCTCAAATAAATAATTCGATTTTGCTTTCTTTTTGGTTGGCAAAATCATCGGCAGGGTTACTTCCAGAACGCCATTCGGTTTCTGTACTGTTATACCCATACTGTCGGCACATTTTATCATTGCCTCTTTTCTCGGTTCACGTTTTAAGTTCGCCAGAATATCGCGGAGATTACACATAAAACATTCCACACTGTATTCAAGCTCGTGATAATCTTCGTCTGCTATCAGGCGTTCAAACTTGCCAACATAATTCACAAGCGTTTTTACATCGTCCTGTGGCATAGATGTATGATTTTTGAACTTTTCTAAATCTTTTTGGATTTGTTCAAAATCCAATTCTGGGGTTACACTGTTTGTGTTAATTTTTCTATAGGTCATATTATTTGCCTCCTTATTATTCAAATACAATTTGTTTCTTTAAGTACAGATTTACTATTGCCTCAAGAACTTCCTCTTTACATTTTGAAAATCTTGTGCAGTTTCCGAGAGAGTCTATGTCTTCGTTTTCGTCATAAGCAAGAGGAACAATTTCATCTTCAGACTTTATATCCCACAAACCTTTATCACTGATACGGATAAGCTCTGCTCCTGAAACCTTAAGCCTTTTAGAAAAGCAGACAATTTGTTTTTCAAGGCCTTTAAGGTCAAAATCTGCCATTGCCTCTCTGCACTTATCAATAGGCACTCCATCAATAAGCATACATCCGAATATCATTGCCTTTTTGAAATTACCGACAATACCGAGTGGTACCACATACAAATCCTTTAAAAGATTATACAGGGCATCAACGGCAAGGTAATCGGATTTACCTGCAACAAGACCTCTGGTCTTCAAGCGGTTAAGTGTCTGCTCAAATGACATCTCGCTATCAATTCCATACTTTTTCATTCTTCTGTCAAATTCTTTTTCAAGTGATTCTTTATTTAAGATTTTCCAATTAAGACTTGTCCACAAAATGAATTCACTTTTTGAAAGTGCTTTCTCTTCACCATCGACCACGATGAGTGGCTCACCATTTCTTACTACCAATTTTCCTTTTGTAACTAAAAATTCTACCATTTTTACATTCCTCCTGATTTTTACATTTTCTTACAGCTTAAAAACAACAAAAAAGACGCCGCAAAGGGCGTCATTACGGCGTTTTCTCGGTTTTTGTGCAGCGGAATGTTTGTCCAATTTTTCCTTAATTTGTTGTGCATATACGATAGCACCCGAACAAAAAGCAAGAGCAACTTATGATAATATTTTAAGATTAAGTGATGATCCTGATGTTAATGACGCAATTAAGTTTTTAAGAGAAAGAGAGATTGTGCATTATCAGAGATTTGGTGAGGCACTTCGTCATTTAGAAGAAAAACTTAGTGAAAAGAACAAATATTATATGGGTAATAAGAAATAAATTTATAATGGGTGTAGGATTCACACAAATCTTACACCCATCATTTTGATTTTAAAAAATTATATTATACCGGTTCCATCACTTTGGAAGAAGGAAGAACAAACTTAAAAGCATTTGGAACTATTTCAAATTCCACCTTGGAAACCGTTGTTATTTCTCCATCAATACACAATTTTAAAAGTCTGTCATATGGAGTGACCTTTATGTTTTTACACTTTGGAGATGATACAACATTTTCTATATTTTTAATTTGCAGAAAATCACCTTTCATATAGTGAGGAAGGAGTTTTAAAAATTTTATTCTTGAAACATCTTTAACTATATTAACATTAATAAGTCCATCCTGTACACAGGCAAGGGGATTACTTTTTATGCCGCCTCCGCAAAAACACCCATTGGCGATTGAGGTGAGAAGGAGTTTTCCATCGTGAATAATTTTACCATCCATTTCAATTTTAAGTTCAGCACCCTTCTTTTTTGCAAGATTAACCAGAATTGATATAAAATAAGCAAGAGAGCCTGATATAAAGGGCTTCTTTTTCATATTAGCTGTCATATCCGCAACATTGCAGTCAAAACCTATATTAAACATATTAACGCAATAGCCGACTTTTGTTTTTCCATTTTCAGCTGCTGTGTATCTGATAGCATCACAGTTTACGCTTTCACCATTCAGCTGAGCGACTACATCGTTAAAGCTACAATCTCTATTAAAATTGCGGCAAAAATCATTACCTGTGCCGATTGGAACAACTCCAACTTCGGCATTTTCACAATTAATGGCACCATTGAGAACTTCGCTTAGAGTTCCATCTCCGCCACAGGCAATAAACCTTTGTTTTTCGCCCGATATGCAGCATTTTTCTACAAAAGCTTTGGCATCGCCCGGATTCTTTGTGAAATAGATTTCAACATCAGCATTATGAATATGGGATGCATCTGATATATTTAATTCTAAATCTTTGATTCTACTCCCCTGCCCTGCTGCCGGGTTGAGTATAAAATAATTTTTCATAAAAATACTCCTGACACAAATTTCAAGAGTATTTTAACATAAAATCTTATTTTTTTCAATATTGTGTTTTACTTAAGACACATATGCAGCATATTATGTAGGCTTTATCTATTCTTTTTCCTCAGAAAAATAACCTGTCAAATTATAATTGTGCATTAAAGGACCGGACCCGGAACCAAGGTTAAGGTTTGCTTCAAGACAGCCGGTAAGGTAGGCTTTGGCTTTTTGAATTGAATCTTTTAAGCTGAATCCTTTTGCAAGATTTGCCGCAATTGCAGATGATAGCGTGCATCCGGTTCCATGAGTGTTTGGATTATTTACACGCTGAGAATCAAACCATACACCACCACCCGATTCATACAGAAAATCGTTGGCGTCATTTATGCTGTGGCCACCCTTACACAAAACTGCGCAACCATACTTTTCGGAAATTATTTTTGCTGCGTTTTGCATACCAATGGCATCAGATATTATTATTTTGCTAAGAACCTCTGCCTCGGCAATGTTTGGAGTTATGATATTTGCAAGAGGAAGAAGTTCCTTTTGGAAACATTCAAGAGTCTCACTCTTCATAAGACGAGAGCCGCTTGTGGAAACCATAACAGGGTCGATAACAATATTTCTGGCATTATAGAGTCTGAGCTTTTGGCTGATTACCTTTGTAAGTTCCGGAGAAGAAACCATACCGATTTTAACTGCATCAGGGTAAATATCCTGAAAAATTGCATCGAGCTGAGAAGCAAGAAAATCAGGACTTACATCACAGATTGCTACGACACCTGTTGTGTTCTGAGCTGTGAGAGCTGTTATTGCACTCATTGCATACACACCATTCATTGTCATGGTTTTTATATCTGCCTGAATACCTGCACCTCCGCCGGAATCAGAGCCTGCAATTGTTAATGCTGTTTTCAAAATTATACCTCCTTTAACATCATCTAATATTCATTTTGTTTTTTAAAAGCGTCCTTTAATTCCACAGCAGCATTCTGCACCATATCTGCTTTCATTATGGCAGAAACAGCGCATATTCCGGAGATGTCTATCCCCTTTAAAACGGATATGTTATCTTTATTAAGTCCGCCTATTGCAAAAACAGGAATTTTAACCAAGGAGCATATATCCCCAAGAGTAGTGACAGATGTGATGATGGTTTTGACTTTTGTTGTTGTTGGAAAAATTGCACCAACTCCAAGGTAATCAGCGCCCTTTTGAAAAGCTTCCTGTGCAGTAGATACGGTTTTTGCTGTGGCACCGATTATTTTATTATTGCCAAGAATTTTCCTGGCGATTGCCACATCCATATCATCTCTTCCGAGGTGAACGCCTTCAGCACCCGACGCTAAGGCGACATCTACCCTGTCATCTATAATAAGGGGGACGCCATATTGTTTTGTTATTTCATGAAGCTTATTTGCCAGGTCAATATATTCACGGGTTGATTTTTCTTTTTCACGAAGCTGAACAATATCAACTCCGCCCCTTAAAGCTTCTTCTACCCTATACAAGAATTCATTTTCTGAAAAGGATGAACTGTCTGTTACAAAATACAAAGCATTATCAGGTATATTCAATTTCTTTTTCCTCCTTTCTGATTAAACTGCTGATTTCTTCATCTGTGCAGCTGTATATTTTGTCAATAAGATTTTGCATAAAACTCGCGCCGCCTTTTAGAGTTTGGGCCTTTTCTCCGCATATTCCAAGTAAAACACAGCTATTTTGTGCAGCATCAAAGGGAGAAGAAACACAAAGAAAGGATGCACAGATTGCTCCAAGCATACAACCGGTTCCGGTTATGGATGAAAGCTGCGGTGTGCCATTATGGACTAATACAGTTTTTAAACCATTGGAGATTATATCGGTTTTTCCACTTGCAAGGATAACTGCATTATATTTTTGTGAAAGACTTATACAGATTTGAGATATAAAAGCTTCGTCGAGGCTTACATCGCTATCCACACCGCTTGATTTATGGCGAGGATTATACAGAGAATATATCTCGGAATAATTCCCTTTTATCACAGAAAATCTATATTTTCTGCAAAGAGAAAGAGCCAGCTTATGGCGGAGTGATGAGCAAGCAACGCCCACCATATCTATTACTGTTGGTATGTTATTGGAGTTGGCAACAGAAACAGCCCTTTTTATTGACTTGATTCTGGCATCTGTTATATTTCCAAGATTTAATAAAAGCGCCTGAGAGCTACTTGTTATTTCCTTAATCTCTTTTGGATGCTCCGCCGTTATCGGTCTTGCACCCAGCGACAAAATTGCATTTGCACACTGATTGATTGATATTGGGTTTGTTATGCAATGGACAAGGGGAGATTTAAGCTGAAAATCCGCCTTTAATTTACTCAGATTCATTTTTGGTAACCTTCTTTGAGAGATAATATACAACTGCCCAGACAAGAAAAACAAAAAGCAAGGCAATAGAAAGATATGACCATATTGGAGAATTCATTTTGAATATGCCTGTTAAGATTCTTATTACCATAAAGCATATTACACCAAATGCAGCAATAGAAAATGCTTCGCTTATATATCCGCTGTTGTCTTTATATATATTACTTGAAAGCAGAGCCTGAATTTTACTTATCATTCCTGAATTCGAAAGCTTTTTAAGAAAGACAAAAGCTATGCTGCCGCCGATAAGGGTGCCGCAGATAAATGACGGAACATAAAAAAGCCATCCTATACCCTCTTTTCCCCAAAAAATGCTCATTA
>JAFSBJ010000164.1 GCA_017437345.1 Clostridia bacterium
TAGATTATTTTGAATGTTGTATCTGCAAGGAAGGTGCATATTTTGGAAAAACTAAAAAGCGTTTTCTGATTTTTAAGAGCATCACTTGACAAGCATCCGATAATATTTCTCGCGGTACTATCTGTTATGGAAAATTTCGCAATAGAGAGTATGAGCAGACATAGTGTTATGGATGCAATAGAGCATGTTATCGATAGTCCCGTTGTGTTTTTCTACAACGCCTTCATAATAATGCTTATGCTGTCGTTTTCTCTTTTATTTAAGCGAAGAGTATTTTGGGTTGTGCTTCTTTCAGCACCGTGGCTTATATGCGGTTTAATAAACAGTGTTGTTTTAACCTATCGCGTAACCCCGCTTGGTGCAATAGATTTTCAGGTTGTAAAGCTGAGCCTTATTTTTATGTATCTGACAAAAGCTCAGAGAGTTCTTTTATATGTGGCAATAGGGGTTTTCCTTGTTGCAATTGTTGCAATCTGGATTCTTGGGCCGAAAATCAGCGGAAAGCTTCACTACGGTAAAAATATTGCAGCAATCGCAGGAGTTATAGCATCTGCCCTTATTGCAACAGGTTTTGCTCATCAGGTTAATGCTGTAACCAAAGATTTTGGAAACCTTGCCGGGGCATATAGAGACTACGGTTTTGTTTATTGCTTTTCAAGCAGTATGCTCGACACAGGAATTGACAAACCCTCAGAATATGGAACGGATAAAACAGAACAGATTCTTTCAATGCTTCCCGAAACAATTGTTCCCGACGCAAGAAAGAAAAAACCCGATGTAATCCTTATTCAGCTTGAATCCTTCCTTGTTCCTTCCCAAATTAAGGATATGACTTTTTCCGAGGAGCCTACTCCTGTTCACAAGGAGCTAATGGGAAAATTTTCATATGGCACCCTTTCCGTGCCATCTCTTGGCGGAGGCACAGCCAACACAGAGTTTGAAGTTCTAACGGGAATCAACATGAAGAATTTTGGCCCCGGAGAATATCCCTATAAGACCATTATGCTTGAGGAGACCTGCGAATCAATTGCATATAACCTTAAGGAAAATGGCTATACAGCTCATGCCATTCATAATCACACAGGTAACTTCTACGACAGAGACAAAGTATATCCCCATATGGGATTTGACAGTTTTCAGTCAAAAGAATATATGCACGGTTTTGAAACCACCTACTATGGCTGGTGTAAGGATAAGGTTTTAACAGATGAAATTATGACAGCTCTTAGCTACACCAACGAAGAAAAAGGCATAACCAAGGATAATCCCCGTTTTGTCTGGACAGTTTCTGTTCAGGGGCATGGTGCATATCCTTCTGAACCAATAGAAGGAATTGAAAATAAAATAAAGATAGAATCTTCAAGATTTACCTCCGAAGAAATTTGCGCTATTGAATATTATATTAATCAGCTTCACGAAATGGACGCATTTTTAGGTGAACTTATAAACAGACTAAAAGCCCGTCGTCGACCAACTCTTCTTATTGCCTATGGAGACCATCTTCCCGCAATAGGCATTGAATCGGATGATTTATTAACGGGCAACGACTATATGACTCAGTATGTTACCTGGAATAACTTCGGCCTTGAGAAAAACGATAAAGATCTTCGCACCTACGAGCTTTCAGGGGAAATTATGAAGGTTCTTGGTTATAATAACGGTAACCTCACAAAGCTTCACCAGCTCCAGAGCACAGGTGAATCAGGTTTTAGCGAGGAAACATATCAGAATTATATAAGCTATCTTGCATATGATATGCTCTATGGTTCCAACTCTCAGTTTGGCGGAATAAAACCCTATATCAAAACAGATATGCAGATGGGAACCCTTCCGATTGTCATTGAAAACCTTCGCTACGATGGAACCATTCTCTGCGTAAGCGGCAAGGGCTTTACAGAGAAGAGTAAGATATTTATAAATGGTAAAAAGTATTCAACCCTTATGGTTAGTGAAAATGAGCTTACTGTTAAGAGAGTAAACTTAACAGAAGGCGACGAAATAAAAATAGGACAGGCATCCAGTAAGCGTGAAATTCTTGGATATTCCGAGCCTGTGCGCTATTCGGAATCACTCCATATTGTTCCGCCGATAATCCTGCCTCAGGATGATGTGGCATTTCCCGAGCCTGTGGGTAAATAAAATTATGATAAATATTCCTGCTGTAATAAGCAGGAATATTTTGACATTATGTGATAAAACAGATAGGAATATAAAATATGTTTACAATCAGAATTGCTCAATTGAATATAAGCATAGATAATAAATATGAGTATTTGCCGGATATGTGCAGGGATTATATAACAGATGAAAAAGACGGGTATATTATTTCAGCAACAGATGAAGAAATAAAAAGAGAAACAAGTCTTGACAATGCCGATTTGGGATACGGAGAGTTTCTTGCAATATATCGTAAGATTGCTCAGCTTATAATTTCTGAAAGCGGATTTCTTATGCATGGTGTTGTTGCCGATGTAAAGGGTGAGGGCGTTGCATTTCTTGCTCCGAGCGGGGTTGGAAAGAGTACTCACGCGTCACTCTGGAAGGAATTTCTTGGCGATGATTTTGTCTATGTAAACGGAGATAAACCCCTTGTAAGAATTTTAGATAATGTGGTTTATGCCTATGGCACTCCCTGGGCAGGAAAAGAAAACCTTCAGTCCAATATTAAAACCAGGCTCAAAAAGCTGTGCTTTATAAAGCGCTCGGATGAAAACAGATGCATCAGATTAAAAAAAGAAGATATTTTACAGCCGCTTATGAAGCAGATTTATATTCCTGAAAATTCAAAAGACTTTTTTATGGTTTTAGATTTGCTGGATAGGTTTATAAAAAATATCGAGTTTTATCTGATAGAATGTAATATCAGCAAAGATGCGGCAAAAACTTCTTATGAGGTGATTTTTAATGAAGGGAATTGAAAAAGCACTTACGGAGCATGGAGTATATATAGGAAAAACAACAGGCAACAGTATGCTTCCTATGTTAAGACAAGGAAGAGACACTGTTATAATTGAAAAGGCAGAATTTCCATTAAAAAAATATGATGTGCCGCTATACAGACGAAATGACCACTTCACTCTGCATCGCATAATAAAGAAAACTAAAAAAGGATATATAATATGCGGTGATAACCGGTCAAACCTTGAACGGGATATAAGCGATAAAGACATTATCGGTGTTTTAACAGGGTTTTATCGTGATGGAGTGTATGTTGGAGTAAATGATGAAGCATATGTGAGATATTCAAAAAAGGTATGCAGGCAGGCTTATTTAAGAATTGCCAAAAAATATTTAAGAGCGATACTAAGAAAATTAAAAATAATAAAGAATTAAAGCTGTATTCTCAGAAAACTAGAATCTTGGGAATACAGCTTTTTTTAACAAAAAAATGGAAACAAAAAACGCACCTACCTGACGGTAAGTGCATTTTTTATTTCCGACCGAGAAGGGGCTCGAACCCTCGACCTCCAGCGTGACAGGCTGGCATTCTAACCAGCTGAA
>JAFSBJ010000016.1 GCA_017437345.1 Clostridia bacterium
CACAGGAGATATAATAAGCCATATTTCCTATGACATTGACACCATAAACAGCACCCTTTCCCATGATTTTGTGCAGATTATGACCAGTATCTACACAGTTTGCGGCTCTCTTATATTTATGTGGAACATTTCAAAGCCCCTTATAGCTGTTTTTCTCGTAACTGTTCCGGCATCAGTTTTATTCACCCGTTTCCGTTCAAAAAGGATACGACCGCTATTTAAAAAAAGGTCGAAAAAGCTTGGAGAATTAAATGGCTATGCCGAAGAGATGCTTTCAGGCTGCCGGACTATAGCGGCATATGAAAGAGAAGAAGAAATAGCCTCAAGATTCAACCTTCGCAACACAGATTCAATGGATGCCTACTACAAAGCCGACTACTATGGCTGCACAATGGGGCCAACGGTTAATTTTATAAATAATCTATCAATTTCTCTTGTTATGATACTTGGCGGCATACTCTATATGCTCTCAGCCAATGGCACAGCCCCTGAGGGGACACTATTTTTTATAAGCCTTGGCGGAGTGGCGCAGTTTGTTCAGTATTCAAGAAAATTTGCCGGTCCCATAAATGAATTTGCAAATATTTTAAGCGAACTGCAATCTTCTTTTTCTGCAGCTGAGAGAGTTTTTACCATTCTTGACGAAGAAAGCGAAAAAAGCGACAGTAAAAATGCAACAGAAATTAAAAATTCAGAAGGAAATGTTGAATTTAAAAATGTTGTGTTTGGATATAGTCCCGAAAAAACTATTTTAAATGATGTTTCCTTTGAAGCCCTAAGCGGAAAAACTGTGGCTATTGTGGGGCCAACGGGAGCCGGCAAAACTACTATCATAAATCTTCTTATGAGATTTTATGATGTGACAGACGGGGCAATAGAGCTTGACGGAAAGGATATAACAGATATAACAAGGAAATCTCTAAGAAAAGCATATACCATGGTTCTCCAGGATACCTGGCTTTTTGGAGAAAGCATCTATGAAAACATTGCCTACGGAAGAGAAGGAGCAAGCTATGAGGATGTTGTTATCGCGGCAAAAAAGGCAAGAATTCATAGCTTTATAGAAACCCTTCCCGACGGATATAACACCATTTTAACAGATGACGGAGTTAATATTTCAAAGGGACAAAAACAGCTTATAACAATTGCAAGAGCTATGCTTGCCGATTCTGAAATGCTTATTTTAGATGAAGCCACATCAAATGTTGATTCCCGAACGGAAATTAAAATACAGGAGGCTATGACAGAGCTTATGAAAGGGCGCACCTCCTTTATCATTGCCCACAGGCTCTCCACCATACAAAATGCTGATGTTATCCTGGTTATCAGAGACGGAAAAATAGATGAGCAGGGAACCCACGATGAGCTTATAAAAAAAGGCGGATTCTACAGCACCCTCTACAACTCTCAGTTTGATTAAAAAAATTCCAATTACAACAAATTTTTCTAAGATTACAATTATATTATATTACTGCAACAAAATTGACACCACTGCTTGAGTAATGTATAATTCATATGAACATTTAAAAAGGAGAAAATAAAATGAAAAAATTAATTGCACTTATTCTTTCTATCGCAGTTTGCTTATCTTTTGCAGCCTGCTCAAAAAAAGACGAACCGGTAAATAAAAATGATGATGAAATCATTTCAGATTCTTCTCTTGTTTCCGACGGAGCAAATGAAGAAAACAACAAAGAAGACATAAAAGACGAACCCTCAAAAGATGAAGGCATAAAAGAAAATGAAAAAGAAAACAATAAAACAGAAAAGCCTCAGGAAAGTTCACCAGTAAAGCCTGATGACAAACCATCCAATCCTCCAGAAAATAAGCCTGAAGCTCCAAAGACTGTGGGAAATATTATCCTTGCAGACTTTAAAGCAAAGGCAGCATCAATGTCCGGTGCCCTTTCAATTGCTGAAGCACTCTGTGCAAACAGTGTTGTTCCCTATTCACTTGCAGCTATGGAGGTTGAACCCGGTCTTCTCCAGGGCTTTGACAATGCTGAAATAAAAGGCTTTAAGGAAGGCGCTGTGTTTATGCCTATGATAGGCACACACCCCTTTATAGGCTATGTGTTTGTTCTTGAAGACGGAGCTGATACCCAGAGCTTTATTTCAAATCTTAAATCAAATGCAAACTTAAGATGGAACATCTGCACAACTGCTGACGAAATGGTTGCAGGAAGTGTTGGCAACAAGGTATTCTTTGTGATGTGTCCTTCAAGCTTTGAACAGGAATAATAAAGCAGGCTGAGCCTGCCCCCCGTCGCGAGCGTAATATGTTTTGCATCTCATCTCGCAAACGAAATTCATCGTAAATTACTATACAGCTAAAAAGGGTGTGAGAAACTATGTTTTCTGCACCCTTGTTTTTTACCATTAAAGCGAAAGGAGACTTGTCACCATGCTTTTTTCAAGCATCCCCTTTTTATATTATTTCCTTCCTGCGGTTATTCTTTTTTACTTTATAGCACCAAAAGCACTCAAAAATTCTGTGCTTCTGATTTTCAGCCTTGCTTTTTACGCATGGGGAGAGCCGAAATATGTTTTTCTTATGCTGGCAACGGTTGGAGTAAACTATATTTTAGGTATTTTGATTGAGAAATTTAAAGGTCATTTTCTTTCAAAGCTTTTTATGGTGCTGTCGGTCACAGCATCCCTTGCAGTTCTTGGGTTTTTTAAATATGCCGA
>JAFSBJ010000165.1 GCA_017437345.1 Clostridia bacterium
CTGCATCATTTGTTGCCTGACGCTGTGCGTCGCTGAAATATGCAGGAACAGTAATAACTGCTTCTGTAACCTTTTCCCCAAGATAGCTTTCAGCATCAGCTTTAAGCTTTTGAAGAATCATAGCTGAAATTTCCTGTGGTGTGTATTTTTTGTCATCAATATCAACTTTAAAATCACTACCCATTTCTCTTTTTATAGAGATAATTGTTCTGTCAGGGTTGGTGATTGCCTGTCTTTTTGCAACCTGACCAACAAGTCTTTCCCCTGTCTTTGTAAAAGCAACAACAGATGGTGTTGTTCTTGCACCCTCAGGGTTAGCGATAACGGTAGGTTCTCCACCTTCCATAACAGCAACACAAGAGTTTGTTGTTCCTAAGTCAATTCCTATAATTTTTCCCATAATAAATCTTTCCTTTCTATGATAAATAAAATATTAACTAATTTGAAACCTTAACCATTGAATGGCGGATTACTTTTTCTTTATACATATAACCTTTCATAAACTCTTCGCTTATGGTGTTTTCATCAAATTCCTCATTTTCGTCATGCATAACCGCATTATGCTTTTCAGGGTCAAACTTTTCCCCAACAGCAGGAATCGCAGTAACATTAAGCTCAGTTAAAACATCCTGAAACTGTTTATCAATCATTACGACGCCATCTGCAATCGCTTTGGCATCTGCCCCTTCCATTGTAGGGATAGCTCTTTCAAGAGTATCTTTTATAAGCAAAAGCTTTTCAATAGCCGTGCAAATTCCCATTGAGAAAAGCTCTTCTTTCTCCTTAGCGGTACGCTTTTTGAAGTTTTCAAACTCAGCCACGGTTCTAAGCATCTTATCTTTAAGAGCCAAAATCTCGTTTTCAAGTTCCTCTTCTTTGGAAATCGGTTCAACTTCTTCTACCGTTTCTTCGGCTTCATTTTCTATTGTTTCTTCAATAATTTGTTCTTCTGTATGTTCTTTGTTTTCCATTATTCTTCTCCTTCACTGCCGGATTCTAAAAGTGCTGAAATCGGCTCGTTTCGTTTGCCGAATTTATCCCCCAAGACATCGCTTAGCTGATTGGTAAAATATTCAAGAACAGATATAATTTTTGAATAATCCATTCTCGCAGGGCCAACAACCCCAATTACACCGCAAAGTTTATCAGATACTCTGTATGGTGCCAAAATTACGCTGTTTGTTTTAAGTTCTTCAACAGGAACTTCGTCCCCGATCATAACTTTAATTGTTCCGTTATTAGGCATTGCACTTATAAGCTGAGTCAAATTCTCTTTATTCTCCATTGCAGAAAAAATTTCTTTAACTTTTTCTATATTGTTATATTCAGGAAAAGAGAAAATATTTGATAATCCCTCAACAAATATCTGCTTTGTATCAATTTCCGAAACAGCCTCATGAACAAGTTCCAAAACCGAGGTTAAAATCTCAGGATTTTCTCCGACTGCGGTTTGAACTTTCATAATGTTATTAAGATTTATACCCGACAAAGTAAGTCCGGATAAATTCTCGTTTAAAATTTCATTCAGATGTTTAATATATTCCTCGCTGGTCTCAGTTTTAAGTCTGAGAAGCTTGTTTTTAATAATTCCTGACTTATCGGAAATTATTACCATTATTGCCCCCGGATCAACCGCAACAACTTTTATGTTGTTAACCAATCCCGTTTCAGCTGTTGGTAAAACACCTATTACCGGAAGACCTGTTATATTGGAAAATGTTGATGCAACTGCACGGACAATTTTATCAAGCTCTTTCATTTTTAGTTCAACTGCATCCTGTAATTTTTCAACTTCTGATGCTGTAATCTCATATTTTTGCATAAGATTATCAACATAGAGTCTGTATCCAAGAGTTGAGGGAACGCGACCTGCCGATGTATGAGGCTGAGTTAAAAGACCCATTTCTTCAAGGTCTCCCATTTCGTTACGAATGGTTGCCGCGCTGAGATTGAGATCAGATTTTTTGGAAATACTTCTTGAACCAACAGGCTCCGCCGTGTTTATATAATCCTCAACAACCGCTTGAAGAATAACTTTTTTTCTTTCATCCAACGCCACAAATCTCACCCTTTCATTTGTTTTTGTTAGCACTCAAAGAAACAGAGTGCTAAAACATAACTATACTATACCACCTACTCCATATTTTGTCAATAGATTTAAGGGGTAAATTTTAAAAATTTGTTAATTTTATTTCTTTTCCTTTACTTTAATATAAAAATATTGTATAATTATGGAGAATAATAATTTTTAAGGGGTGAACAACATGGCAGAATTAAGATACAACCCTCTGCTTAACGATTGGATCATTATCGCATCTCACAGACAGGATAGGCCTCAGATGCCAAAGGACTGGTGTCCGTTTTGTCCCGGTTCCGGTAAAGTTCCGGATAGCTATGATGTGTATAAATATGATAACGATTTTCCTGCACTCTCACAGAACCCTCCGGTTCCTGATGATGTTGCAACAGACTTTTTCAAGGTAAAACCGGAATACGGAAAATGTGAAGTAGTTTTATACTCTCCTGAGCATACCACTACTCTTCCTCAGCTTTCTGTTGACCACATCGAGAAGCTCGTTTCTCTCTGGCAGGAAAGATTTACAGAAATTTCAAAGGATGAAAATATTAAATACATATTTATGTTCGAAAATAAAGGTGAACCTGTTGGTGTAACTATGCCTCATCCTCACGGCCAGATTTACGGTTACAGCGTAATTCCTAAAAGAATCAACGAAGAGCTTTCTAATAGTAAGAAACACTTCGAAAACACAGGAAAATGCCTCATTTGTGACATTTTGGAGAATGAATATAAAGAAGACAAACGCGTTATTTGTGAAAACGAAGATTTCGCAGTTATTCTTCCTTTCTTCTCTGATTATCCATACGGAATCTATATTATTTCTAAAAAGCACAAGCAAAATATAACAGAATTTAATGATGCGGAAAAACATAATCTCGCTAAAATCTTAAAGGAAGCAACAGGAACA
>JAFSBJ010000166.1 GCA_017437345.1 Clostridia bacterium
CCCACGGGAAGTGAGGTAAGCTTTTCAAATAGCTGTTTTCTCATTGTATAAACTATTCTTTGGCTAAGATATATCATCAGGCTTGCAAGAATATAGGATAAAACAGCAGATATAAGATAGCATAAAAGCATCTTCATTATGCTCTGCCACACAAGGTTGAAATTTATTCCGCCACTGACTGCAATAGCATCAATTGCCTCGCCGGAATATTTCGGCCCCAGAAGAGATAGCTGATTTGACAAAAGAGTCATAATAAGAGCCGGGATAAAAAGATACCATATTTTTATTATGTAGGAAAAAAGTCTTAACACAATTCTCCCGTTTTTTCTTTGGGGTTTCTTTTTCTTATTCAACAAAAGCACCACCCATCTGGGAATCGCTTATTTCTTTATACTGAGGGCAGGATAAAAGGAGTTCTTCGTGGGTTCCTATGCCATCTATCCTTCCTTCGTCAAGAACAATTATAACAGAGCAGTCCTTAACAGAGCTCACCCTCTGGGCAACAGTTATAACTGTTGTGTCGGGAAGGTTTTCTTTAAGGGCTTTTCTTAAGGCGGAGTCGGTTTTGTAGTCAAGAGCAGAGGAGCTATCGTCAAGCACAAGAATTTCAGGCTTTGCCGCTATAGCTCTCGAAATTAAAAGCCGCTGTTTCTGACCGCCGGAGATATTTGTGCCATGAGATGAAAGCATATGCTCATATCCAAGGGGGAAGCTTTCAATAAATTCGTTTGCTTGGGCTATTATGGCAGCATTTTTTATTTCTTCATCGCTAAGACCTCTTCCGAAGTCTATATTTTCCCTGATGGTTTCAGCATAGAGAAAGTCATTCTGCATAGCAGAGCCAAACATTTTATAAAAGCTTTTCTTATTTATTGTGCGGATGTTTTCTCCGTTTATATAGATGTTTCCGCTGCAGCTGTCGTAAAACCTTAAAAGAAGCTTAACCAGGGTGGATTTTCCGGAGCCTGTTGCCCCTATAACCCCCAGCGACTCTCCCTTTTTTAGCGAAAAGCTTATATCGTGGAGATTGTCTTTTTTTCCTGCATATGAAAAGCACACTTTATCAAAAACAATGTGGGCATCGGTAGCTATAGGTGGATATTCTTCTATAGAGCATATGCTTATATCTTCCGGACAGGATAAAACTTCAGATATTCTCAAAGCTGAAGCAGAACACTTTGTATACATAACAAACATTCTTGTTACAGCCATCATAGCCATTGTTATCTGAGTGAAATACTGCATAAAAGCAATAATGGTTTCCGGCTCGGATTTTCCCTTTGAAGCAAACACAGCCCCCAGAGCAATAACTGCGACGCTGCCTCCGTTCATAAACATAGTCATTATGGGATGAACACTTCCCATTATAACTCCTGCTTTTGTTTCCTTTTGAGACAAGGCTTTGTTGACCTTATCGTAGCGTTTGTGTTCATAATCAGTTTTTGAAAGAGCCTTTATAACTCTTATTCCCTGTGAATCCTCTCTTACCACTCTTATCATTGAATCCACACCGCTCTGAACCTTTTCATAAAGCGGCACTCCCTTTGCCCTCACAAAATAAACAGTTGCAAAAATAAGGGGCAGGATTGCGGTCATAACAAGAGATAGCCTGAAATCCATTATCATTGTTATAACGATTCCGCCTGCAAGAAGAATCGGCGCTCTGACGCCCATCCTTTGCATCATATTTATAAATCCGTGAACATGATAAGTGTCGGTTGTGATTCTTGATTCTAAAGACGCAATGGTGAATCTATCTGTCTGGGCGGCAGAAAGATGCAGGGTTTTAATAAAGAGGTCTTTTCTGAGGCTCTGGGCAAAGTTTTTTGAAACCTTTGCCGCTATTCTGTTTGCAACAATATTAAAGGTGCATGAAAAAATAGCACAGACAATCATAAGAAAGCCCCACCATACGATTTCTTTAATAGAAAAATTCATAACATTTGCAAGAATGTGGCTTAAAATATATGGGATAAAAAGCTCAATAACTGTACCTATGGTTTTTATCCCAAAACCAATGCCCATACGGGAGAAAAAAGGCTTTAAATATTTAATAAGCAGCTTCACCTTGTTCACCTCTTTTAAATCAAACACTAAAAAAATTTTATCACACACGGGCAATATATGTCAAATAAAAGAAGGGAATGTAAATTAATTCAGCAAATTAATTTACATTCCCTTTTATTGATTTAATTTATTCACCAAGTGATTTTTTCTTTGAAACTATAACCTTCTCATTGTAGCAGGAGAAGCTGTCTTCCACAAGCTCTGATTTTGGCTTTGGAGTAAATAAGCTTACCACAGGCACAATAACAAGTCCGCCAAGCATAGCAATAACTCCGCTGTTTATTGGTGACTGAAGAACAGGGGGGAATGAGCCACGGTCAAGCATATTCCATATCATAAGACCTGCGCCGAATATAAAGCTTGCCCAAACAGATGCCTTGCTTGCCTTCTTCCAGTATAATCCATAAAGGAAGGGAGCCAAAAACGCACCTGCCAGAGCACCCCAGGAAATACCCATCATATCTGCTATGGCGCTTAGTTTATCTTTGTTGATTGCTATGAAGGCAGAAATTGCAACAAACACAACTATAAATACTCTCATTATAAGAACCTGTTTTTTCTCTGTCATATTCTTTACAACATGGCCTTTAACAAGGTCGAGGGTGAGGGTTGAGCTTGATGCCAGAACAAGAGATGATAGGGTAGACATTGATGCTGAGAAAACAAGAATAATAACAATAGCAATAAGGATGGGCGAAAGAGTTTCAAGCATAACGGGGATTATATTGTCATAACCGCCCACAGGAAGCCCTGCTGCGTCCACGCCTATTTTATCGGAGAAAAGTCTGCCGAAGCCGCCGAGGAAATAGCATCCTCCTGCAACAATAACTGCAAATATTGTGGAAATGATAGTACCCTTGCTGATGTCTTTTTCGCTTTTTATTGCGTAGAATTTCTGCACCATCTGAGGAAGGCCCCAGGTTCCGAGAGAAGTTAAAACAACAACGAATAAAAGATTTAAAGGTTCAGGGCCGAAGAACGAATTAAAGGTTCCGGGTGCGCCACCTTCCAGCTCTACCTTTGCAAGACCGTTTAAGGCTTCTATAAATCCGCCTTGTCCCATAAGAACTGCCGCGATAATTGCAACAATACCAATAAGCATTATCACACCCTGGATAAAGTCATTTATGGCAGTTGCCATATATCCGCCTGCTGTAACATAGATGCAGGTGAGAATAGCCATAATAATAACACACCATGAATAATCCACACCGGGAAACGCCATGTCAAAAAGTCTTGAAAGACCATTATATAAAGATGCGGTGTAGGGAATAAGGAAAATAAACACAATAACCGATGCCGCAATTTTAAGAGCCTGGCTGTCAAATCTCTTGCCGAAAAATTCAGGCATTGTGGCAGTTTTTAAATGCTGGCTCATAAGACGGGTTCTTCTTCCCAAAACAATCCAGGCTAAAAGAGAACCAAGAACTGCATTGCCTATTCCAATCCAGGTTGAAGCAATACCGAATCTCCATCCGAACTGACCTGCA
>JAFSBJ010000167.1 GCA_017437345.1 Clostridia bacterium
AAACATTCCCAAGATAAGAAAACGACTGCAAACCCTTTTTGATGTTGGTCTTGGATATATTAAAATCGGTCAGCCCTCCACCACCCTTTCGGGCGGTGAGGCACAAAGAGTTAAGCTTGCCACAGAGCTTAGCCGCAAGGGAACCGGCAAAACTGTTTACATCCTTGACGAACCCACCACAGGTCTCCATATTGCCGATGTTCATAAGCTTACCGATGTTCTCAATTCTCTTGCCGACAACGGCAACACAGTTATTGTTATTGAGCATAATCTTGATGTTATAAAAATTGCCGACCACATTATCGACCTGGGACCTGAAGGCGGTATCAGCGGCGGAGAGCTTGTTTTTGAGGGAACTCCCGAAGAAATCATCAAATGCAAAAAATCCTACACAGGGCAGTTTCTTGAAAAATATCTTTAAAACCAAGGAGAAAACCTATGTATGAAATACTTGCCACAATAATTAAATATGCTTTTGTGCTTATTGTGTATATGTTTATTTTGAGCATTGTCAGGCTTGTTTATCTGGATATAACCGATGCCAAAAGGCAGGATATGGCACAAAAAGGCGCTCTTGCCTATTTAAAGCTTATTAACCTCAGACGCAATTTAAAATTTAAAATGCACGAGAGCTACAGCGTTAAGGAAAACACAACCATAGGCAGAAGCAAAAGGTGTCATGTTTTTATTGACGACCCCTTCCTTTCAAAAAACCACGCCCGGATTTTTTTAAAGGACGGTTCTTTCTATGTGGAAGACTCAGGCAGCACCAACGGAAGCTTTTTAAATGGCAGAAGGCTTGGAAATCAGCCTGTTAAGATAAAAGACAGCGACAAGCTTTCCTTTGGTAACATCAGCTTTATTTTTGTTGACAATCTGCAGCCGGAAAGGAAATAATATGACAAAAATCCGCTTTCGACCTATGCTGTATATCACGCTTTTTAACATCTTAAGCTTTTTTCTGCTGTTTCTGTTTTACGAAGGAAAGGAAATGAGCCTTCTCATAACAGGGCTTATATTGGCGTCGATAAACATCCTGGTGTATATTATTCTTTATTATTTTAATTTCGGAGACATATATCTCTTTTTAACGGTTTCTATGCTTGTGTCTATAGGACTTGTTATGCAATACCGCATAAGCATCACAAATGCCAACAGGCAGCTTTTGTGGTTTATGATAGGAATAGCTGCCTATCTTTTAACAATGATACTCTTTGGCAAGCTCCATTTCTGGAACAAACTGAGATTTCTCTATATGGCTGTTGTTTTTGTGCTTCTTATTCTCACAGCCATCTTCGGAAAAGAGATAAACGGTTCCAAAAACTGGATTATAATAAAAGGCATGTCTATTCAGCCATCGGAAATTATAAAGCTGTTTTTCTGCCTTGCGATTGCCTGCTTCTATTCAAAGCTTCCCACAGATGCAAAAAAAGACAAGCGCAAAAGGATAATGGGTATTCCAAGTGATGAAATATATCTTTGTGCGTTTGTTTATATCTGTATGGGCGCTC
>JAFSBJ010000168.1 GCA_017437345.1 Clostridia bacterium
ATTGGCTCTGTCGTTTGCTTTTTTCATTCCATAGCTGTCACCTGATTTTTCAGCCATATTATATGCTCTTTTCTGATCAATAATATCAGAAAGATAGCTATAGTCAAGGTTTTTGTCGTAGTCCGAAATATAAACATCGGACGCTTCATCAATTAATTTCTTTTTGTCATAATATGTAGACATATTATTCCTCCTATTCCTGATATGGTTTGTAATAATTAAATCTTATGCTTTTCATCACAAAATCTCCCACTCCGCTAAATTCAACTGAAAACCCCGAATCTCTTTTAACCGGGAGACGAAGAATGCTATTACCGCTGTGGGTTTCATCAAAGCACTCACCCACCGCAGCTCCCCTTGTGTCGTCATCATAAATTGCAAAAGCAGAATAAGACGCATTTTTGCCAAGGCTTATTTTTGCAACCATTCTGAGGGCTGTGTTGGTGCCGAAAATACTACGGTCAAATCTTAATCGAAATCTCCAGCGGACTGTTTTTTCAAATTCCTCTCCGTCATCTTTTGTAAGATAGATAAGCTTTCCGCCTTCAGATATGCAAACATCTCTTCCGTCGCTGCACAGAGAAAATGCATTATCGGCGCAGCTCTGCATTGTCCATAAATCGTGCTCCATGTCATAAACATAGACAGCCTTCCCTTTTCCTCTTTTGCATAAAAGATAATAGAGATTTCCGCAGGAAGCAGCACAGATGGGAGATATTTTTCCTATCTTTTTTGATACTATTTTTGGATAACCCTCTCTTAAAATGCATATCCCGTCGTTTGATGCATAGATAAGATATAATCCGCACACAGAAAGAGCGAATGTATCTTTTATGCATCCGGGAGCTTCAATTCCCGTAACCCTGTATTCATCAGGGGTATCACCATATATTTTGTGAATATGGTTTTCCTTGAAAGCAAAAATATAGTTCCCGTGAGGAATAATGTCGGTGAATTCTCCATGGGTTCCCACAGAGGTCGAAAACGAAGCCGATGGAACAGTCCCCGCTGAATCAACAGAAAAATCATTCCATTCCGTGGGCGAAGCAAGCCTTGAAGAATAGATATTTATTCCGCCAACTGCCCATATGCGGTTGTTAAATGAGGCAATTCTCGTAACCTCCGGCATCTTTCTTTCAATGGATATTGATGTGAAATATATTCCCGAGTATCCCCCTGTATAAACTGCTCCGCTTTCAAATGTTAATTCTGTTATCTCGGTTATATAGCCTTTGGGTGTGTAGTGATTCCTTGATTTAAGAGCTTTGATTTTTGCGCTAAAGCCCTCCGTTTTCATCTTTTCAACATATTTTGTATATTCATCTGTGAGTTCCTGACTGGGAGAGACAACATCCGCCCTTATCTTTACCACATCACCAACCTTAAATCTCTTGTCAAATGCTACGGTATAGAAGGTTCGGGTGTTTCCGGTGTGGATATAGGAACGGGTGTTGGAATAAATCGAATTTGATGTCATATACCCGATTTCCTTAATGGTTTTATAATCAAAATTCCCCGTTACAAGGCCTTCGGCATAAAACTTTGTTGCAAGAGTTGAACTATTGGCACTCTGACTGATGTTTATTCTTTCAAAGGTTTTGGAATCTGTGTGGAACACAACATTATCCGGAATAATCATTATAGCCTTTTCAAGAGTTGCAAATCTTCTGCGGAGAGTATAGTCGGAAGATTCACTGTAGCTTTTAAAAGAATAATCGTTTCCTTCAAATCTAAGATATATTTCCTTTGGAGTTTCTTTATAGTAGGTATAGAAAAAACCGTCAAACCTTCCTGTGCCATTTATTACTCCATCACACTCAGAACAAAGAGTGCGCTTTTTTCTTGATGATATAACAGGATATGACGAAGGGCTTATATTCAGGCACGCCTCATACTCCCCTATACTTATATCCTCGTTTACATTAATCCCCGAAAAGCTGTCAACTGAAATACTGCTCTGAGAAGGAATATTTGATAAATATGGCAGCATAAAATCACCTCCCTACATTTTTATTGCTGACGACTTTTCAGGAAGCTTTGACGAGCGATACTGCCTTTTCCATTTATCAAAAAGACTGTTGAAATAGGTGCTGCTTATGTTATATAGCCTATATTCGCCATTTGTCATATCTGCCATTGAAACAAGATAATAAACATACAAATCGGAAAAGGAGCTATCCAGAAAAAGCTCAGGATTTTCCTCATTTTGCCAACTTGTTTCAACAGGGATTTTCATATGTAATGCAGCAAAGCGGTGTATGTCGGTTTCCACAGATTTTACCCACGCCATTTTTGACTTATAGTCAAAGGAATTGGGACGGATTTTATCAAATATTTCTATAACATCAAGTGCCTTCATCGGCTTGTACCTCCTGAGAATAAATGTCTTTTTTTATGTTTTCCACAGCCTGTGATAAAACCTCAAGCCTGAAGGCAATTTCATCGCCAAGCTCCTCAACATAGGAAATAAGCATTGAGATTTTTTCGGCTGTGTCTGTTCCTGAATAGGTGGGTTTTATGGTTTTTAAATGCATGCTATCCCCTCCTTATTCACCGTCATATTTGCGGCTTTAAAGCCAAGCCAATAAAGATTTTCATCTTTTTCAAAAAGATTAAGCCATAGCTCTTTATCGCTTATAATCCCCCTGTGACAAAGCTCCCACACAATGTCGTTAACTGATTTAAGCTGGAGCTTTCTTTTTTCGCAGTTAAGAGTCATATTGCATATCTTGCGAGCAAGATGATAGGAATTACTCTCTGAAACGCACTTTTCACTCCACAGATTTTTATTGGTCATAATCTGTCTTTTTAAGAGATTTTCAATTATTTCCGATGTTTCAACTATGGTTTTTTCCACGAAGATAAGCTCCTTTAAAGGGAAATTTTTCCCGGGGCAGGCTGTGGCGTTATAATCCTTGTGGGGTTTTATCTCTGCTTCAGGATATATGCTCTTTAAATATGCTATAAGAGCCTTACCGCTTTCAAGCTGCTTCTCACACATAGTTTCCTTTTCAAAATTTCCTTCAAAGC
>JAFSBJ010000169.1 GCA_017437345.1 Clostridia bacterium
ATTTGATATAATATTGTTTTATTCATTAATTCTTCCTCTTTTTCTGTTTAACAAAATTTTATTATATTATTCTATAAAAGTCAAATTAAGTTGACGGTTTATATTTACTTGTGATAGAATATTTCTGTTAAAGTAAATTTATATGAATGGAGAAAATTCATGAAGATTATTGATTTAATTACAAAAGATACCCTTTCTCTTTCATTTGAGGTTTTCCCGCCCAAAACCGAAACAAGTTTTGAAAGTGTTAAAAACGCAACAGAAGAAATTGCAAAATTAAAGCCGGCATTTATGAGCGTTACATATGGTGCAGGAGGCGGAACAAGCAAATACACTCTTGATATTGCAAAAAATATTAAAGAGCTTTACAGCGTTCCCACCCTTGCACATCTTACCTGCGTTTCTTCAACAAAAGATACTGTTCACAGAAAAATTGAAGAAATCAAAAAAGCAGGAATAGAAAATGTGATGGCATTAAGAGGAGATATTCCCCCGGAGCTATATGAAAGCGACAGAAGCAAATGGGATTATAAACATGCCATTGACCTTGTTTATGAGCTTAAATCTACCTATCCAGGGTTTTGCATTGGTGCTGCCTGCTACCCTGAGATACACCCTGAAAGCATTAATCAGAAGGATGATATAAAGCATCTTAAAGAAAAGGTTGATGCAGGATGTGATTTTTTAACCACACAGATGTTTTTTGACAACAATCTTTTATATAATTTCTTATATAAAATCCGAGAAGGGGGAATTACGGTTCCTGTTATTCCCGGAATTATGCCGATTACAAATGCAAACCAGGTTGAAAGAGCGATTAAGCTTTCGGGCTCATTTATGCCTCAGAGATTCAAAAGTCTTGTTGACAAATTTGGTTGTGACCCTGCCGCAATGAAGCAGGCGGGAATTGCATATGCTACCGACCAGATTATTGACCTTTATGCAAACAATATAACAAATGTGCATGTTTATTCAATGAATAAGCCTGATGTTGCCCAGAAGATTCAAGAGAATTTATGTGATATACTTGGAAGATAAAAAAGTGTTTTCAACACTTCAACCCCCTAGCCCCCATTCTTGGGGGCAAAAAGGTACACTTTTTTGAAATAAGCAAAATTGCGCACGCCTTGCGCGCAATTTCCTATATTATAAAAAGAGGGGTGTAGATTAATTCACAAGAATTAATTTGCACCCCTTATTATTATGCATTTTTGCAGTCCGGAATTTTTTCATTCCCAATTTATCTTCCCATATATTCTGACTTTATAACTTCTGCCATTTCTTCAGGACTCTCCACGCACCCTCCCTGAAGCCACATTTTAATTATAGCATTTAAGCCCGAACGAAAAAACTCAATGTGATATTTAATATGTTTATTATCAAAATCCTTTTGAGCTCTTACCATATCATACACAGGGTTCTCCATTTTATTATCGTAGCCAAGCTTGAAATAGGTTTTATAGAAAATCTGATTTTCATATATATGGCGAAACATTTTCACAGCACCATTTTGTTCATTGGAACCAGAATCTTGATTAATAAAAAGCTCGCTAAAATCACTTTCCAATTTTTCTCTTGTTTTATCAGCAAGGTCATATATGTCGATAAAATTTGCATAAAATGTACTGCGATTAAGCCCTGCCGCTTTACATATATCGGAGACGGAAATCTGAGTTAATTCTTTTGTTTGCAACAGATTTACAAAAGCCTTTTCGATTTTTTCCACAGAGTCTCTGCGGCGTTTGTTATTTTTTATATTCATACACCATACCTCTTTTATTATTCCAACAATTGTTGGTTAATTGATGATTGAATTAGATTTTTATCTATTGTATCATAAATACAATAACAAAACAACTGTTGGATTAATAAATTAAGGAGGTTTTTTTATGAAAAAAAGTAGTTTTGTTGCATTGGTATTGGGCACGGTCAGCATGTGTTTTTTCGCATTTGGAATGTGTATGGCACTTGTGAGTGAATGGAATACTATGAAACCAGGAATTGTGGCAGGATTAATTGGCATTATTCTTGGTGTGGTAACAATAGCTATATGGAGAAAGATGGAAAACAAGCCAGCTATAAAGATAAATGGGAAAATAGTTTTAAAAGCTATTGTAGCCTTAATAGGAGCACTGACGCTTGGTGTGGGAATGTGTTTTTGCATGGTATGGAATAATATTATTATAGGTTCTGTTATAGGAATTATCGGAATTATAATTTTACTTATGCTTATTCCCCTTATAAAAGGCATTAAATAATTATGAGAGGTATTTAAAATGGCAAAATCAAAATTAGTTAAAATCAGCGAAAAAATAGCCGAAGGCGTGACTGAGGAATTTGAAAAAATAAGCGATGGTGTAACAGGTGGATTTGAAAAGATTTCGAATTCTGTGGTTAAGGGTTACACCAAAATCGAAGATAAATTTGTTGATATGTATCTTACTGAAGATGGTGAAAGCATTGAAGATGCAAAGAAAAGACTTAAAAATACTCATAAATAATATTTCAAGTAAGCCGAATATAACTTGCCAAAGGTAAATATAAGTGAAAAAACCAAATGGTTTAGATACCGTTAATCTATAGTTAAATTTCACGATTGCATTTTTCAATTAAAACCATTTTGTAAAGTTTTATGCCCAATGCTATATCAATCGTCGATATCGCTAACATTAAAGCCATAACAACAATCATCGGGTAAGTGATAAGAACGGCAGAGAAACACAGTCCCAATCCTGCAGTTGTTATCTTTACACCGAATTGCAACATAGCAAGTAATGTCTGATGTTGTTCTTTCGGCGTATTCGCCAATATCACATCCTGCATATATAAATTAAACGGATCTCTTGCAAACAGAATGACGGCGTATCCGATACCCATTAATATGATTTTAACAAGAACCTGCGGAATGAACGACCCAAATAAGATTAGCGCTATTGCGCCGCTGAGCATAACGGGAAATGCGATCCCCAATTTTTCCTCATATTTACAATATATTTTTGCAAAAGCCACATTAGATAATACTCGTATAATACGAGAGACACAAACAATAGCACCGATGATGAGTGCTGTATTTTCAACATTAAAATCTAAAAGGACCTGCTGTTGTATAAACAATTTACCGTCGCTTTGACCATTATTTACAATCGGATAATAGAGCGAATAAACAACAATTGCCATTATGATAAACTTTGTATACTTTACTTTAACCTTCTCTTTATTTTCTTTTTTGTATGTAATCTTATTATATGCCGAACAGTCCTTCATTAAAAAGGAAAGTATAACTCCCAGAGCACAAGTGGTGATGCATCCTATCATAGGCAAATAATGATTCAGATTAAACATATAGCTTGCCACAAAAGAAATAAGCATTGTTATAACCGAATAAACCGTATTTGCAGAAGCTCTTACGCGCACAAATTCACCTCGTTTATCAATTAAATCAAGATTATTTTCAAGCGCTACAAACGAAGCGGTTCTGAACACTGCGGAAATATCATGAAAAACTCTGGCAATCAGTATAAGATAGTAGCTTTTTCCTATAGTAGTAAGAACGGCTGATAGCAGCATACAAATAGCTCCCACTCTTGTAGAGGCGGTATTTCCAATTCGCTTAATTATGAAAAGAGCCGGAAATTGAAGAGCTATACAGGCAAACTGTGCAAATGAGACAAGAGAGACTATTTGTGCCGCAGAAAAGTTCTTTACTATTGTTAGAAACAGAGTATCTATAGCAATATAAAACAAAAGACCTGATGTTAAACCC
>JAFSBJ010000170.1 GCA_017437345.1 Clostridia bacterium
AAATATGTTAAAGATGTTGTTGTTGCAACATGTGATGCTGAAATCGCCGCTGCTGGTGTTGAATTATCATATGAAGTTGGAACAATGATTGAAATCCCCAGAGCTGCTCTCACAGCTGATGAAATCGCTAAAGAAGCTGAATTCTTCTGCTTTGGTACAAACGACCTCACTCAGATGACCTATGGCTTCTCTCGTGATGATGCCGGTAAATTCCTTGATGCATACTACGATGCAAAAATCTTTGAAAACGATCCATTTGCAAAACTCGACCAGACAGGCGTTGGTAAGCTCATGGAAATGGCTGTAACTCTCGGTAAAAAGGTTCGTCCCGAAATGCACTGCGGTATCTGCGGTGAACACGGTGGAGACCCTGTATCCGTTGAATTCTGCCACAAAATCGGTCTTGACTATGTATCATGCTCACCTTTCCGTGTGCCGATTGCTCGTTTAGCTGCTGCTCAGGCAAAAATTAAAGAAATGTAATTTAGCTTAAGCTAAGTTAATATTATCCCAAAATAAAAAACCTTGTCGGTTTATCCGGCAAGGTTTTTTGGTTTATATGGATATTTTATAGGTATTTAATTAATGCACTCCACCTGCTTTTTTAATTTCTTAATTGCAGGAACAAAAACAACTAAAAGTGTGATTATCGAAAGTATCCAGCCCACCGGCCACACAAGGTAAAGGAAGGTAAGGTTTTTCGGTAAAAACGGATAAATTGCATAAACCCATACGAACCTAAATAAACACATAAACACAAGAGTTGCAACTGTGGGCATAACAGCTTTTCCCATTCCCTTAAGAGCAGAACCTATAACCTCGTTTATACCGCAGATAAAATATGTACTTGATATTATAATCATTTTCTGCTGTGCAAATGCTATAACCTTTGATGATGAAGATATAATCGACGAAAGCTCTTTAGAGAATATTGCCGAAAGTGAGCCGAGAGTTGCACCAAATATAATAGAAATCAAACACGCACTCATAATAGACTTTTTAACTCTGTCATATTTTCTTGCACCAATATTTTGTGCCACATAGGATATTGCTGCAATTCCGGGCGCGTGGATTATCTGATATAGTATTCCGTCAAACTGATTTGCAATTGAAAGTCCCGTTGTAGCATCAGCACCAAGCTTATTAACTTCCGCCAAAATTATAACATTCGCAAAGGAATAAAGTCCTGTCTGCAGTCCCGAGGGAATACCAACACTAAGAATCTGTTTTAATTCTTTAAGCTTAATTTTCATATTTCTTAATTTAAAATCAAAGTGATTATGTGAGTGGGCAAGAGCAAGATAGGAGAGAAGGCAGGAAACTGAATTGGAAATAATTGTTGCAAATGCAACCCCTGCCACGCTGAAATTAAATAAATAAACGAAAATATAGTTTAATAAAACCTTTACAATACCGCCGGTAATTGAAAAATACATCGGTCTTTTTGTGTCACCGCCGGCTCTTAAAATTGATGCAAATGATGAATAGAGTAAAAGAATGGGAACTCCCATAAAATAAATCCTGAAGTATTTAACAGCATCAGCCATAAATGTGGGCGAGTTTTTGAAAAAAAGCGGGTATTCAGAAGATTATATCCGGTCACAGTTTAAGCTTTTCACAGGGAAAACTCCTGTTGAATTCCTAACAGAGACGCGAATAAACCACGCCTGCTATCTTATTGATATCTATAAAGATTCCATGAATTTATCCGAAATATCAGAAAAATGCGGATACACGGATTATGTTTATTTTTCAAGACAATTCAAAAAAGTTATGGGTATATCTCCCAAAAATTATATGAAGTCTTTAAAATAAAATTAATAGCTCTGAAATACTTGACATAGGTATGGTGTTTTGTTATTATACTAATTAAAAACAGCCATCAGATAATAAATTAAAACAGCACAGAAGAAATTTTGTGCTGTTTTTGTATACTGAATTTTCAGATATAGAGATTGTATCTGAATAAAATGTGATTGCCGCAAAAAATAGAAGAGCTTGAATATGAACCTGTCTATACCTCAGGCAGATTAAACTGGTACAATTATGTTGTGTCAGGTAGAGTTGCCAATTTCTTCTAAACAGAAAATATGGGATGAAAAAAATCAATTGATTTTTTTCATCCCATTAATTTTATCAAAGATTTAATAATTCAATCAGTTCTTCTTTGCTGCGATACCCAATAGCCTTATTTGTAATCTCGCCATTTTCAAAAATAAGAATGGTCGGTATGCTCATAACCTGATACTTTATGGAAAGCTCAGCCTCATCGTCAACATTAACCTTTCCGACCTTAACCCTTCCTTCAAATTCGTTTGCTATTTCTTCAATAACAGGTGCTATCATTTTGCAAGGTCCACACCAGCTTGCCCAGAAATCAACAAGAACCTTTCCTTCATAATTTAAAACTTCGCTTTCAAAATTGCTTTTTGTAAGAGTAATTTCCTTCATGCTTTTCATCCTTTCTATTTTGATTTGTAATAAAGCATACAATGACAGTATCCCTCAAAATCAGGATCTTCAATCTGCTTTTTAAATTCTTCACAAATACACTTGTATTCTTCCTTGATTTCAAGCCTGCAAGGGCAATATCCGCCCTTAAGCTTAAGACCTTCTTTGATGGTTTTAACAATTTCCTTATCTGGATTAAGACTAACAGCCATCATTTGCCCTCCTTTGTCTTTTTAAACATTATACCACATATTTCCAATTTTGAAAAGTAAGTTTTTTAAAAAACTTGATTATTAATAAAATTAATTGTATAATTGTTTTGTAAAAAACGGAGGTGAAAGAATGGAACTTGTTATAAAAAGATTTGAAGAACTTTCAAATAAAGAGCTTTATAATATCTTAAAGCTTCGAAGTGAGGTTTTTGTTGTTGAGCAGAAATGCAATTATGTTGATATGGATGATATCGACTATGATGCACTTCATATTTATTTTAAAGAAGATAATAATATAATTGCATATCTAAGACTTTTTATTATAGATGAAGGCGAAAAAACTGCCAAAATCGGTAGAGTAATTTCCACAAAAAGAAGAGGCGGCATTGGCACAAAGCTTTTAAAAGAAGGTATTTTAGCGGCAAAAAAAGAACTCTGCGCCGCTAAGCTTATAGTCGATGCCCAGAGCTATGTTGAAGACTTTTATGCAAAATCCGGATTTTCAAAGATTTCAGATGAATTTCTTGAAACAGGAATACCCCATGTAAAAATGGAACTCAATTTGTAAAAACTAATAAATATAGAAAAATTAAAATATTATGCTTTTTATTTGGCATACTATCTGTAAGGAGGCACTCAAAAATGAATATAACAGATTCAGTAAAATATGTAGGTGTAAACGACCATAAAATAGATTTGTTTGAAGGACAATACATCGTTCCCAATGGAATATCATATAATTCATATATAATCCTTGATGAAAAAATTGCAGTTATGGATTCTGTGGATGCAGCTTTCACAGAAGAGTGGCTTTCCAACATAGAAAAAGAGCTTGAATCAAAAAGCCCCGATTATTTAATCGTTCAGCATATGGAGCCCGACCATTCTGCAAATATATATAATTTTATAAAAAAATATCCTCAGGCAAAAATCGTTTCCACCTCAAAATCCTTTGCAATGATGAAAAACTTTTTTGGTTCAGATTTTGCAGATAACAGGATAATAGTAGGAGAGGGCGACACCCTTTCTCTTGGCTCACGCACCCTTAGCTTCATAACAGCTCCAATGGTTCACTGGCCTGAGGTAATGCTTAGCTATGATAACAAAGATAAGCTTTTGTTTTCAGCAGATGCATTCGGCAAATTCGGTGCTCTTGATACCGATGAAGAATGGGCTTGTGAGGCAAGAAGATATTATATCGGCATCGTTGGAAAATACGGTGTGCAGGTGCAGAATCTTTTAAAAAAAGCGGCAAATCTTGAAATAAAGGCTATCTGTCCGCTTCATGGCCCCGTTTTAAATGAAAATCTTGAATATTATATAAATCTTTATGATATCTGGTCAAGCTACAAAACAGAATCCGAAGGCGTTGTCATTGCCTACACATCCGTCTATGGCAACACCAAAAAAGCAGTTATGAAATTAAAAGAGCTTTTAGAAGAAAAAGGATGCCCCAAGGTAGCCATAAATGACCTTGCAAGATGTGATATGGCAGAAGCAGTTGAAGATGCTTTCCGCTACGGAAAAATTGTCCTCGCCACCACCACCTACAACGGTGAAATTTTCCCCTTTATGCGTGAGTTTATCCATGAACTCACTGAGCGTAATTTTCAGAATAAAAAGGTGGCATTTATAGAAAATGGAACATGGGCGCCTGTTGCAGCAAAATATATGGCAAAAATGCTTGAAAATAGCAAAAATATATGTTATGCTGAAAATACAGTAAAAATCTTGTCTGCGTTAAATGAAGAAAGCGAAAGTCAGCTTGAAGCTTTATCAGATGAGTTTTGCAAATAAACATAACGGAGGTTATCAGTATGAAAAAATATGTTTGTGATGTATGCGGTTGGGAATATGATGAAGCCCTGGGTGATCCTGAGCATGGCATAGAACCCGGCACAAAATTTGAAGATCTTCCCGAAGATTTTGAATGTCCTCTTTGCGGTGTTGGCAAAGATATGTTTTCAGAACAGTAATTAGGCTTTGTCCGGCTCCTTCATATGAAGGAGCCGACTTATTTAGCCATCAACTATAATTAATGATAAAAGGAGTATGTTATGACTCTTGTATTAATCACTGCTCTCGGCGTTGGCGGAGCCACAATTATCGGCTCTCTTGTCGGATTTATTTTTAAAAATCTCTCTCATAAATTTTCCGATATAATCCTTTCCTTTGCAGCGGGCGTAATGCTTGCAGCTGCAGTGTTGGGGCTTGTGCTTCCATCAATTGAGTATGGTGGCAGATTTGGTCTTTTAATAACAGTTGCAGGAATTTTTGTGGGGGCAATTTGTCTTAACCTTATAGATAAGCTTGTTCCTCATCTTCATAAGCTTGCGGGGGTAGATTTGGAACCCCACGCAAACAGCAGCCTTAGCAAGGTCCTTCTTTTTGTAACAGCAATTGCCATACATAATCTCCCTGAAGGAATAGCAGCAGGTGTTGGTTTTGGCTCAGGCGATATAGGCAGAGCATTTATAATAGCAGGCGGCATTGCACTTCAGAATATCCCCGAAGGTATGGTTATAATAGCTCCGATGCTTGCATCGGGAGTAAGTCCAAAAAGAACCTTTATCTGCGCAATGCTCACAGGTCTTGTGGAGGTTGCAGGAACACTCATCGGCTATTTTGCAGTCAGCATAGCTTCTGTAATTCTTCCTTTTGCCCTTGCCTTTGCAGG
>JAFSBJ010000171.1 GCA_017437345.1 Clostridia bacterium
CTGCATAATTGTCATGGGGTGAAGTTTAACGATCTGTGCAGGCTGGTTGAGCCATTCTTCGATGTCACCGCTGCCAATAAATTCGGGAATAGGATCAACGAATGCCATGTGACCTGCCCAACCGGGAGATGTAGATGCAATGTCAGCACCTGTACCCTCTGTGATATCATTAATAATCTTGGAGTAATCCTTGATATTAGCATTTGTGGGGAAATGAACATTTTCCATAGGCATACGGAGTTTTTCATCAATCTGATAATAGAGGTATTTAATCATAGAATGTGCAAAACCCGCTTCGTATGTTATAGGAGCAATGTTGCCATTTTCATCAGCCCATTCATCTTCTGCAACAAGGTGAACTTTTCTACAGTCAATACCAAAGTAGTTGATAAGCTGTGCAAGAGGAATGTATGTATCCGGTTCGGGGTTTCCAAGAATCATTGTGAAGCTCTTTCCTGCTTCTGATGCTGCTCTGAGGCGTTCGAAAAGTGTTGCGATGAGAACAGGATGGGGATTCATCATAACTTTAACATTAAATTCAGGATGCCACCATGCTTCTCTTTTTTCGAGGTCTTTGCCACTGAGGCTACGAACATATTCGCAAACCTTTTTGTCCTTGAAAGGAACAAATTCGTGTGGCTGGAAATCGAATTTTGTTGAAGGGTCAGTAATAAAACTCATTTCAAAATTTCTCCTTTTATTATTGTATTTTTAACATTAAACCATTGATCAACAATGATTAAGTTTCCAAGGTTACCCTTTCTTATCTGGCCCAATTCAGGCAAATTAAGAAGTTTTGACGGGTTAAGTGATGCAAATTTGAAAACATCACATATTGAACTGCCGGTATGCACCATCATATTGCGACAGGCTATATCAAGAGTAAGTTTTGAACCGGCAATATCTCCACCCCAGTCAAAGTTAATGTCAAAAGCTTCTTCAAGACCGGGAATCGGAGGACCATCTGCAACAAACGAATCAGCTATAAGAATTATCTTGTCATCACCTTTTATCTTTTTAACAAGTCGAAGCATATAAGGGTGAACATGGACTCCCATAGAGTCACAGATAAGCTCCGCATATATTGAATCATTATAGTTAACTGTTTCGTCAACACAAACACCACGAACTTCCGGATAATTCTCAAGGGTTCCTGTGGCATTAGTATGATGGGTACCAAGCTTTAATCCATATGGCATAAGAGCTTCTATCTGATCTGGTGTGGCTTCACTATGAGCAACAGAAAAAACAATATTTGGGATAGCTTCCTTAACATCCTTAATAAAATCAAGAATACCTTCCCTTTCAGGAGCTACACACCAAACCTTTGCCATATCTTTAACTGCATCAATAACTTCATCATAATCAGATCTGAATATAGAATCCTTCAACATATTCTTTTCTTTGTCACAACCAAAATCAGGATTGAGATATGGACCTTCCATATAAAATCCTAATATGTTTTTACCTTTCCCCTGTGCAATAGCATCTTTGATTTTTTTCGCTGCATCAAGATGCTCCTGCTTATTCATACTGTAAAAGAGTGCAGGCAAAACAGATGTAACACCATGGTCTATAAGTGTCTGAGAACACTTAACGGGATCTTCATGAAAATATGTTGTTCCATCTGCATGAGTATGAATATCTATAAGACCGGGTCCAACATAATTACCTTGCGCATCAATCACCTGCGCATCAGCAGGAATTTCGATTTTTTTACCAAAATCCGAAATTTTTCCGTTTTCAACAAGTATTGTTGCATTGGGAATATAATGATCCGGCATTACAAGAGTAGCATTTGTAATAGCGAGCATAGTCTTATCTCCTTATTTACACTATAGTTTGATTATATATTTTAAGATTATAGTTGTCAATATATTTATCCACGAAAAATTTTCGAAATATTATTTCGGTTTTTCATTGACAGAGTTTGACATAAGTTGTATAATTACAATTAAATATTAACCTTACAGGAGGAATTATTATGTATAATGATTTCAAAATCAGCGCACCTTTTTTTGAGGTTGGTCCTAAGGCATACCTTTATGGCGAAGAAATGCTTAAGCTTGCCAAGGTTATTGACAAAAC
>JAFSBJ010000172.1 GCA_017437345.1 Clostridia bacterium
GAAAAGTCTTTTCTTATAGACTGGCGAAAGAAAAAATACAGCAGACGCATTTTTGAGAATTTCTATACCTCTTTTTCTCAGGTGAACCATATACTTAAAGAAAGTATTGATATCGGTATTTCTTACCGCTACAACATAAGGAATACCATATTCTTTATATAGATTATAGGCTACATTCCCATCAGTGAAGACCGTGTAGGCATGAATACAATCAAATTTCTTTATATCGTAGTTATTTTTAACAGCTGACAATATTTTTTTTTGCTTGCATCCAAACAAAAATCTGTCTGTTTTTTTGAAACATTCGCTAATGGTAACATTGCTGTCGGGAGATACAACCGCGGTATTTTTATTATACATAGGAACAAAAACATCATTTTTAACATCAAAATTATTCATTGCTCTTATCATATTCTGATGTAACGCAGTAAAAAGATAATTCCCGTTTATATGCAATACATTCATAAAATCTCCCTCTCCAGCGATTTTACAATTTCACACGCTTTTTTTATATCATAATTCCACCAACTGCTTGAATTTAGCTTTTGTATTGCTTCATCATCAAAGCGGTATTTTATCAGCTTTGCAGGTACTCCGGCAAAAACTGCATAAGCCGGAACATCTTTAGTTACTATAGCTCCTGCACCTATTACGGCACCGTTACCAATAGTGACACCTTGCATAATTACTGCATTTGCCCCTATCCACACATCATTTCCGATTATGGTTTGGTCTGGAAACATATTAAAGCCTATATTTTGAGAACTTATGTTATTATATGTGGTTATATATGACAAGCTGTGCATAGCCTGACCTATTTTTACACCGGGTGCAATTGAACAATAATTTCCGATAACTGCCTTTGTAATCATTGTGTCTCTGCCAAAATGATTATGGTTTCCAACAGATGTCATTTCATGAATAAAAACATTCTGACGAAAAACGTTCTTTTTACCTATTTTTCCATATATGCCTTTTCTAAATGTAAAAATCCTGAAAAGGCGGTGAATAATTTTTCCAATTATTGTCATATTACAATCTCCAGAAAGTATAACCTTTTTTCTCTAAATCATCAGGATTAAACATACCCTTAACATCTATAAATACTTTTTCTTCATTTGGAAGTTCTTTATAAAGCTTGTCTATTTCTTCAAGAGACATATTTTTAAATTCATTATGAGCAACTGCAAAAATTATGCAATCTGCATCCTTAATATCGGAAAGATTTGTTAAATCCACATTATACTCTTTCTTAGCATCGGCAGGGTCTGACCATGGGTCTACAACAAGCGGCTCAACTCCATACTCATTAAGGCGGTTTATAATATCTTCAACCTTTGAGTTACGGGTGTCGGGGCAGTTTTCTTTAAATGTGATACCCATTATAACAACCTTTGATTGTCTGGGTGATTTATTGGCAAGTATCATTTTTTTGATGGTAGCATCTGCAACAAAAGAACCCATACCATCGTTTACTTTTCTGCCGGCTGCAATAATTTGAGAATGATAGCCAAGTTTTTCTGCTTCATAAATAAAGTAGTAGGGGTCAACACCAATGCAGTGTCCGCCAACAAGACCGGGACGGAACCCAAGAGCATTCCATTTTGTGTTCATGGCATCTACAACTTCATTTGTATCGATACCCATTTTGTCAAATGCCATTGCAAGTTCATTCATAAATGCAATGTTTATATCACGCTGTGAGTTTTCAACAACCTTGGCTGCTTCCGCAACTTTTATTGAAGATGCTCTGTGAACTCCAACCTCAATAACAAGCTCATACACCTTTGCAATTATATTAAGGCTCTCTTCGTCACAGCCGGAAACAATTTTTTTAATATTTTCAAGGCGGTGAACCTTATCGCCGGGGTTTATTCTTTCGGGAGAATAACCAATTTTAAAATCCACTCCGCATTTTAATCCGGATTCTTTTTCTAAGATAGGAATACAAATATCCTCGGTAACACCGGGGTAAACTGTGCTTTCATACACAACATAGGAACCTTTTTTGAGATTTCTTCCAACTATTTCACTTGCACCGATAACAGGAGCAAGGTCAGGTGTTTTATCGCTATTTACAGGAGTTGGAACTGCTACAATGTGAAATTTTGCTTCTTTGAGCTTTGTTTCATCGGATGTAAATTCAACACTCGAATTTTTAATTTCTTCATCCCCAACTTCATTTGTGGGGTCGATGCCACTTTTATAGGCTTCGATTTTTTTTGCATTTAGATCAAAGCCTACTACCTTTACTTTTTTTGCAAAGGCAACAGCTATCGGCATACCAACATAACCAAGACCTACAAGTGATATTTTTTCTTCTCCGTTTACAATTTTTTCATATAATGACATATTATATTTCCTCCTTATTAATTGACTCTTTATATTTTATTTTTTTAATTACTCCGTAAAAAAGATTATTTACTGTGAGTATAAAGGAAGTAATTCTATTTTTATTAAGTGATTCTCTGTACATTATGTAATGATATTTTATAAGTTTTAATTTGCTTCCGCTTGAAACTGAATTATCATGCTTAATATAATAAGACAAACACATAGGCAATCTGTAAGCCACCTTTGCTTTTTTCATTATTTCAAACCACATTGCATAATCATTATTCTTCTTTAAATCAGCTATCTGGATAAGACCGATTTTTTCACGGTCGTACATAACGGTTATGGTGGAAAAATAGCAATAGTTATAAAGTTTTCTCATATTAACTCTATTGGGCGATGTGTTTATATAAGGTTCCCAAACACCGTTTAACTGAATCCGATAGTCTGTATAAGTGAAAGCATATCCATTGCTTTTCATAAATTCAAGCTGAAGCTCAAGCTTTTTTGGTTCCCATGTGTCATCACTATCTAAAAATGCTATCCA
>JAFSBJ010000017.1 GCA_017437345.1 Clostridia bacterium
GCCCATATTGCACCGGTTATAATGCCGGTTGATGCTGCATTGCCGGAGCCATAGTTTATGTGGAGATTAATCTTTTTTGCATATATGGCCTTTCTTAATTTATGAGAGTTGTTTTTGTAGGCATATTTAAAAGCGCAAAAGGTCTGGTAGCCGTCTTTAACCTTTTTTAAAAAGGAAGTGTCTTCATCTTTTAAAGACTGATTATCTTTTAAAAGGTGAGCTTTTTTATTTGATTTCTTTTTATTATTTTTTGATTTTAGTGTTTTTTTGATTCTGATAAGTCCGCTAAAAAAACTGAGTTCAAAAAAAGCTGTAGGTTTTTCACCTTGTTTTTTTTCAAAATTCAAAGAAAGAGTCACCTTTGAAAAAAGAAGGATTAGCAGAAAAACAATGAAAAGAGCTGCCAATGACAAAAATAGAATTTTCATAAAATAATATCCTCACAGACTTCTTGTTTATTCTTCCTTTGAGCTATCTGAGATTTCGGCTTCGCTGTTATCAGGAGATATTTCTTTATATTCTTTCTGCAAAGCATCTTCGGGAAGATTTTCAGTTGATTCTTCCTTTATAAATTCAATCTGCTCACCTTCCACAATTTCGTGGTTAAGCTCGCCAAAATTATATTCAAGATCAATATCTGGAAGCTCAGATAAAGAAGACAAGTCAAAGCATCTTAAAAACTCCTCGCTTGTTCCGAAAAGCATCGGTCTGCCGGGGGCATCAAGTCTGCCCACTTCCTCCACAAGACCTGCCGCAACAAGGTTATTTAAGGCACCATCGGAATTTACTCCGCGAATGAATTCGATTGTGCTTCTTGTTATGGGCTGATTATATGCTACTATGGATAATACTTCAAGACCTGCATTTGAGAGTGAGGCTCTGCGTTTTCTTTCGGTAAGATCACGGATTTGCTCATAGTATTCCTTTTTACTGGATAGCTGATAGCTATCTTCCAGACGAACAAGGCGTATTCCACATCTGGAATCTTCGTCATATTTCTTTTTTAAGTCTTCAAGCATTTTAACTGTTTTGCCTTCGCTTATTTCCAGCACCTCAGAGAGCCTCTTTATAGGAACTGATTCGCCGCTGGCAAAAAGCACCGCTTCTAAGGCTGCTTCTTTTGTGAGATTACTCATTATTTATCACCGTATTATTCAAAATTATATTCTATTTCTTCATCAATATTTTCGCCTATTGAAAGCATAACCTGTCCATCTTCATCGAATACATAGATATGATTGAGCTTCATAAGCTCTAAGATTGCAAGAAAGGTTGCAACAATTTCATTTTTATGGCTTGCGCCTTCAAATGCATTTGCAAAGCTGATTTTCTTTTTTTGTTTGAGCTTTGAAACAAGACCTGTTGCTCTGTTTTTAACCGAAACAGGCTCTCTGCCGACAATACCTTCAAAGCTGTCTTTTGGTGGAGGAGCGCGGCGCTCAGTTTTTTCAAGGATAGTTAAAAAAGCATCATAGAGCTTGTCTATGCTTGCATGGTCAATTCTCATGGGTTCCTTTTTTTCTGGCTTAGGAAGTTCTTCGGCTTCCTTGAAGAAATAATATGTGCCATCAAACTGCATGGTTTTGAATCTCTCAGATATAAGCTTCATGCGGCGTCTTTGCCTGAGGGCTTCTGTGAGACTATTGGCAAGAGCTTCGGGATCTTCCTCTTCTTCGTGTTTGGGAAGAAGAGCTTTTGATTTTATATAGAGAAGATCTGTGGCAACAACCAAAAAGTCGCTGGATATATCAAGATCCATTTCCTGCATAGCATTTATATATTCAATATACTGATCTGTTATGGCAATAAGGGATATATTGCAGATATCAAGCTTATTGCGTTTTATAAGGTGCTCCAGAAGATCAAGAGGACCTTCAAAATCCGACACCTTAAAGGTTAACTGTTCCATTTATATCACCGTTATTAAAAAAATATGGCTTGGGCGCATAATTCATAAAAGCTTATCACATATCCTCTGAGAACACCAAGCACCTGGCTCATAGCTCCTGCATAAACGATGATTATAAGAATAAGGCTGAAATATCGCTCATATGAATAGATTCTGTATTTTATTCTTGCCGGCAGAAATTCCATAAGAATTTTCGAACCGTCAAGGGGCGGAATGGGAATAAGGTTAAAAACCATAAGACCAACATTCATAAAAATTCCATAAAGACAAATCTGGGATGCAAATTGCCAAAGTACATTTGAAGACAAAGAAAACCTTCCTATTGCATAATATCCAAGGCAGAATAAAAAACCAAGAATAAAATTTGCAAAGGGGCCTGCAAGACTAACAAGCACCACTCCCAGACGATGATTTTTGAAATAGCGGGGGTCAATTGGAACCGGCTTTGCCCATCCAAAACGAAACAGAAGCATACATATAGCACCCATCAAATCAAGATGCTGCAAAGGATTAAGGCTTAGCCTGCCGCTGTATTTTGCTGTGGGGTCGCCCATTAAATATGCCGCATAGCCATGGGCAAATTCATGGAGAGATATAGCAAGCAAAAGGCCCGGTATGCTTACTATAAGACTAATTATTCCCTCGCGGGAAAATAGTGATAACATTTAATGTTCCTCCATTAAAAAATATCGTTTTTGATTAAATCATCGTAGCTTTCTCTTTTAACAACGAGCCTGTCTTGCCCCTCTGAAACCATTACCACGGGCGGACGGGGAATTCTATTGTAGTTGCTTGCCATGGAATAGTTGTAGGCTCCGGTGGACATGATGGCAATAATATCTCCGCTTTCTATTTTTGGAAGATAAGCTTTATCAATTAAGATGTCACCTGATTCACAGCACTTGCCACAGATGGTCACATATTCCTCAGGAGCTTCGTTTGCTCTGTTGGCAACAACTGCATCATAAAGAGCACCATACATAATATATCTGGGGTTATCGCTTATGCCACCATCTACAGATATATATTTTCTCACATTTTTAATATCCTTTATTGCACCTGCAGTATAGAGAGTAACTCCCGCATCGCCCACAATTGACCTGCCGGGTTCCATATAGATAAAGGGAATATCAATTCCATGCTCTTTGCACTTTCTCTTTATAACCTCAGATACCGATTCTATAAAGCCTTCGTAATCTACAGGGGTATCTTCTTCAACATATTTTATGCCAAAACCGCCGCCAAGATTTAATTCTTCAAGAGCTATGCCGAGAGTGTTTTTTATTTCGGCATAAAAATCCATCATAACCTCTCCGCCAAGCTTAAAGGGTTCATACAAAAACATCTGGGAGCCTATGTGGCAATGAAGGCCTTTAAGATTTACGCCTTTGCAGGAAGCAACCCTTTTTACAAATTCAATAGCTTCACCGTTTTCTATGGCAAAACCAAATTTGCAGTCTATATGGCCTGTGGATATGAATTCATGGGTATGGGCATCAATACCGGGCTTAACCCGAATCATAACATCAGTTACTTTCCCAAGCTCTTTGCTTATTGAATCTATCATATCAAGCTCAATATAGCTATCTATAATAATTCTGCCCACGCCTTCTTCTATCGCCATTTTTATTTCGTCATAGCTTTTGTTATTTCCGTGAAACACAATTTTCCTTGCATCAAATCCGGCTTTAAGGGCTGTGTAGAGTTCACCACCGGACACAACATCCACCCCAAGACCTTCTTCAAGAGCCACTTTATAGATATAGCCCGTTGAAAACGCCTTGCTGGCATAAAGGCAAAGACCTCTGCCGCCATAGAATTTATCTATTGAATTTTTATATTTTCTCATATTTTCTCTTATACGGTCCTCGCTCATAAGATAAAGCGGTGTTCCATATTTTAAAGAGAGTTCTGCGGCATCGCAGCCTGAAATTTCAAGATGGCCTTTTTCATTAATTTTCATATAATCGTGAACAAACATAACTAAACCTTCCTATGATGCATTTTATTCAAAGTTTTACTTTACAGGAACGCCGTTTTCCATAAAGTAAAAATCCATACATTATATCATATTAGATTATACCAAAAATTGCTTGCAATGTCAATTGAAACAAGCCCTTTAAACTGATAGTTTACACATATTTTACATATTATTCATAAACAAAAAGAAAACATCCTTTTAATCTCATTAATTGGCTGTTCTTTTGTGTTATTCATTTGTCAAACTTATAGAATACAATTTCAGAAACATTTCCTTCTTCATCTGCTGTTATATCTATTGAAACAAGAGATGAATATGATGGAAATTTCGACATTATGCTTTCGGGATTCATATAGGCACTGTCAGCAGGTCTTAAATAAACGAATTTCTGAGCATCCTTTGCTTTGAGGAGCTTATAACCTTCTTCAGCGTTTTCCTTTGCATAAAGAGCTGTGAGCTTTCCGGAAAACTTACCAAGGGTGGGTTTATAGTATATGGTGTCCCCCGGTTTTATAAATATGGCGTTTTCATCGGATATTCCATAGGTCATAAGGATATCTTCTGCCTTATTTGCAAGGCTTATTCCCCTTGCTGTTTTATAACCGGCATCAAAGGTGGAAAGCTCACTTCCGGGCTTAATATAGTTATAGAAAGTTCCGCCAAGAGCCATCTTTACAAAGCTATTGTTATCAAGAGAAAAAGCAAGAGTGTTGTCGGCAGAGGTGAAAGTGAAATCAACATCAGAAAAACCGATTCCAAGAACAGAGGAATCGCTTCCCAGAGGTTTATCGGAATTGGAGTCATCGGCAATACCCTGATATTTATCTAAGATTTCCTGTTTGCTATAGCCATCGGATTGAATTTCTTTTTCCTTGGAACACGATGTCATAACGACAACAGGAAAACATACCGCACATATACAAAGCAGAATTTTTACATACTTTTTCATTTTATCATTCCTTTAATATTATTCCGCAAAAAACGGATGAGCAGATGGAAATACAATGCTCTCTTCATAGGGATTTATAACTATTTCATCAAAATTTGAAGCTTCTGCTGCAGATGATGTGATGAAATCTTTAATCTTTACATAGGCCATAGAGCAGTTATTCTTCTTAGCAAATTCCTGCGCTTTGGTTTCATCGGTAAACAAAGGAACTGCAATTGTTTCATCATCGGGATTTACAAGAACAAAAAAGCTAAGGCTGTCATCAATTGGAAGCTCCTGTGCTATTTCGCCTGAAAATTCCTGGTTTTTGCAGCTATATGCAATGCAGAAAACAAATTCATTTAATGCTGAAGAAGCAAGGGTAAAAGCTGAATCGCTTTCTTTTTCGGCATATTCCATCAAAATGGAAAAAAGCTCTTTTTTATCAGAACAGGAAAGCTTTGTGTTGGCTGTTTCTTCATCAGGTTCTATTGTATCCTGATTTTCCCCTGCCGATTCTTCCCCATCTGCAACAGTATCGGAAGGCTTCATATTTTCTGAATTTTCTTCATCTGATGCAGGCTTTTCCTCTTCTATGTTGTCTTGAGATGATAATTCATCCACACTCTCATCTTCAAGTCCGGAATGAACATCTTTCTTATCTGTGTTTTTCCATAATTCAAACTCAGGCATATCAGAAAAAACAATTTCTCCCGAAAATTCCTTTGATGCAAGATTATTTGCCTTTGATTCTGCAGTTTCCTTAACAAAAAAAGGATCAATACCTTCTGTAATGGTTCCTGATTTTGAATAGAGTATGCACTCTATGGGAAAATCTCCCCTAACCTTTTTGGTTTCACCATCGGAATAGATATTTAATATCTTCAAAAACTTTGGTTCAATATCTACAATAAGCAGATAGCCTTTCTTTTTGTTCTGGCGTGCTTCTAAAAGATATGCTTTTCTGGTATCGGGGAAAAGCTTCTGAAGCATTTTGGTTATAACAGATATAAGATCCATAGGATAAGGCTCAGGCTTATGGAATGAATAGGGGAATTCTGTATCCTGAGGATTATCCGACAAAAACCTTTCTACTGTGTCTATAGATTCGTCTTCGCTGACAACTTCTGTTTCGGATATCTGAGATACTATCTCTTTTTCGGGTTTTTCATCAAAATTTTTATCTTTTTTGAAAAACAACTGTAACCCCTCCTAAAAAAATGCTAAAATAAACTATATATAGTTTATTTTAGCATAACACTTTAAAAAAATCAATCATTATATGAACAAATTTGAACGAAGCTATTCAGAATACACCTCAAGGATTTCATCAATTGCAAGAGCATGCTTAATGAAGTTATATAGCATATCATTGTCTGTGTAGGTTATTTCAACAACAATTCTCACGCCATCATCTTTTTTGGAAACAGAAAGAATATCGCAGTTGATTTTTGTGTCGGCTATAAGCTTTTTAACTATGTCTATTCCGTTTCCTGTGTTTTTAAGATGGATTATGTATTCATTTGTTGTGCCATGTTTGAGAGCTTTGAATTCTATATGAAGAAAAATCTGCAGGAATACAACAAGAACAGTTGTTACCGTTCCAATTAAATATAATCCGGCACCAATTGCCATACCGATTCCTGATGTTGCCCATACACCGGCTGCAGTTGTGAGGCCTTTGATGGAATTCTTATGAACAAATATCATTCCGGCACCGAGGAAACCTATTCCGGAAACTATCTGAGATGCAATTCGTGAGCCATCAAAGCCAGCATCGCCGGCATTTAAAAGATCGTTGAAACCATATTTTGAAATTATCATCATAAGACATGATGCAAGAGCAACAATAACATGGGTTCTTATTCCTGCTTCTTTATTACGGTTTTTTCTTTCAAAACCAATGGCAAATCCGCAGATTACCGAGATTAAAAGTCTTAATAAATATTCTGAGTGCAAAAGAATTATGTCTGTCATTTAAAAATCACCTCTTTTAAGAATTATATATGGAAAGTCTGATATACAGACCTAAAATGAAAAAAATCAATCGTGCTTTACTGGCACGATTGGTGTGAAAATAAATGATTTGTTTGGTATTTAAGTGACGATATACTCGCTTACGCTCGTTCTATATATTTGCTTCGCAAATGCGATATAACTTACGGACAGTCGGTAGCGTCTGCCCATACAGTTGCGATATACCCCGGAAGGACATCATATTGCTTCACAATATAGAGTCCTTTCTATTTAATTTTAAAAAACAATAACCGCACACAAGATGCGGTTATTATTTTTTAACAGCCCTGGAAGGACATCATATTGCTTCGCAATCTGCCCTGCTTCGCCGACCCAAATGCTTCGCATTTCGGGACCCGTCTCGCACCTTGCTCGTCGAAAACATGCCACCGGCATGTTTTCTTATGACTCGCAACCTTCTCAAGGTTCGAGTCCTTTCTATTTAATTTTAAAAAACAATAACCGCACCCAAGATGCGGTTATTATTTTTTAACAGCCCTGGAAGGACTCGAACCTCCGAAATGCCGGAATCAGAATCCGGTGCC
>JAFSBJ010000173.1 GCA_017437345.1 Clostridia bacterium
CTATGAGGGGCATGGTCGGTGGCTATCATATCTATGGTGCCATCTTTTATACCTTCGATAAGAGCAAGGCGGTCTTCTTCGCTTCTTATTGGCGGATTCATTTTAAATCTGCCTTCTTCTTTTAAACACATATCATTTAAAAGAAGATAGTGGGGACCTGTTTCACAGGTAATATCCACGCCTTCCTTTTTTGCCTTGCGGATAATATCCACACTCTCTTTTGTGGATATATGACACACATGATAGGAAACACCAGTCTTTTTTACAAGTTCTATATCTCTTTCTATGGGACGCCATTCACTTTCGGAGCAGATGCCTTTGTGACCATTAGCTTTAGCATACTCACCATCGTGAATATATCCGCCGCGAAGAAGAGAATTTTCTTCACAATGGGCAACTATTATTTTACCCAGGCTTTTTGCTTTTTCCATGGCTAAAGTCATCATCTCTTCACTCTGAACGCCTTTGCCATCATCGGAAAAACCTATGCAATATGGAGCCATATCTTCCATATCGGAAAGGAATTCCCCCATTTCACCTTTTGTTATTGAGCCATAAGGGTGAACTCCTATTAAGGCATCTTTTTTGATTATACCCAGCTGAATATTAAGATTATCCAGGCTATCGGGCACAGGACTCAGATTCGGCATTGAGCAAACATCGGTAAAGCCGCCGCGAGCTGAAGCCAAGGTGCCTGATAAAATGGTTTCTTTATAAGAAAATCCCGGCTCACGAAGATGTACATGAACATCTGCAAAACCGGGAAAACAAACAAAATTACCATTTAAAAAAGAAGATACAACATCTGAGGAATTAAAATTAGAAACAGTTGTGCCTGCTTTTTTTATTACCTCATATGCTTTTGTCCTTAGTTCTTTATTCATTATTAATCTCCTCTATAATTATACAAAAAAAGCCTGCCGAAAATGCGGCAAGCGAAAAACACACAAAAAACCATGCACAAATCTACATTTGCACACCATAAACTAATAGTTTTTATCTTGCCGATATCTCTGTATCGATTTAAAGACATGGTATGCAAAACTCGTTTCACGTACCTTATTAATAATAGCATACAGATATTATATTGTCAAGAAAAAATTCCGTATTTTTCAAAAAATGAGAGCCGGATTTTATTAAACCGGGCTCTCATATAAAGATGATGAATTTTTATTTTAAAAATGATATCAGAGGTGTTATATTCTCCCCTTTTTTCTTGCGGAGAATATAATTGCGGGTTATTTTTTTGGTGGTTCCAATAAGGAGGATGACAGCTATAAGGTTTGGAATCATCATAAGAGCATTGAAAATATCCGAAACAATCCAGGCATAGGATGAACTAATTACCGCACCTATGGGAATTGACAAAAGATGAAGAAGCTTAAATATCATAACCTTTTCTTCACCAAAAATATATTCCCACGCCTTGGCTCCATAGTGGTTCCAGCCAACGACGGTGGTAAATGAAAAGAGGAAAATGCAAAATGCAATAAATTTGCCGCCCAGATTTTCTCCCGGAAAATTCATATTGAATGAAGTTGCCACGAGGGTGGCATCGGTTCCTATAAAGCTATTGTCGGAAAGGTTGTAGCTGCCGGATGTGAGGATAACAAGAGCTGTTGATGTGCTGACGAGGATGGTGTCGGCAAAGACTTCAAACATCCCCCACATACCCTGCTCGCAAGGTTCATTAAGTGATGTGGATGAATTAACTATAACAGTTGAACCAAGGCCTGCTTCATTTGAGAAGGTGCCCCTTTTAAACCCTTGGGTAAAGGCTGAGGTAAAGACAGTTCCCAAACTACCACCTGCAACAGACTCTATGCTTAATGCAGATGAAAAAACTGACTTAAATGCAGGGATAACATTTTCCATGTTTTTTAAAATAACATACAATGAGCCTGATATATAAAAAACTATCATGAAAGGTACTATTCTTTCCGTAAAGGAAGATATCTGCTTTATACCGCCAAAACAGACTGCAAATGCCATTACAAAAAGAAAAATGCCTAATATTAGAGGGTAGACATCTATCCTGCCCGAAATACTTGTCACATCAGGAAAATCCACCGGAAAAGCTGATGAAAGATTTATGACTATTTTATTTACCTGCCCTATTGAACCTATGCCAAAGGATGCAAGAACTGTGAAGGCAGAAAAAAGATATGCCATAATTTTACCGGGTAGCTTTAACCCCTTTTTTGAGCCTATACCATCGGAAAGATAATACATCGGGCCGCCACACCATTCTCCCTTAAAATTTTTGCGGCGGAAATATATTCCAAGAACATTTTCGGCATAGCTTGTGCCCATACCTAAAAATGCCGCTACCCACATCCAGAAAACTGC
>JAFSBJ010000174.1 GCA_017437345.1 Clostridia bacterium
AAATGTTGATGAAAAAACTATTTACATAACAGGAAACACTGTTATTGATGCACTCAAAACAACTGTTAAAAAGGATTATGTTTTTTCAGATAAAACCCTTAATTCTCTTGATTTTGAAAACAAAAAGATAATTCTTATGACTGCTCACAGAAGAGAAAACCTCGGAAAGCCTCTTGAGGATATATGCACAGCTGCAAGAAACATTGTGGAAAATCATCCCGACACGGAGCTTGTGTATCCAATGCACTTAAATCCAAAAGTGAGAGACACTGCAACAAGGATTTTAGGTTCAATGGAAAGAGTGCATCTTATTGAACCGCTGGATGTGGAAGAGCTTCACAATGCAATGAAACGCTCATATCTTGTGCTGACAGATTCCGGCGGACTTCAGGAAGAAGCGCCAAGCCTTGGGAAACCGGTTATTGTACTCAGAAATGAAACAGAAAGACCGGAGGCTGTGGAGGCAGGAACAGTTCTTATGGGCGGAGTTGACAGAGAAAACATTGAAGCTTTGGCTCATATGCTCTTAACAGATGATGCACAATATGAAAAGATTGCCAAAACTGCAAACCCCTATGGTGACGGAAGAGCGTCGGAGAGAATTGTGCAGGCAATTTTATATGCATTTGGAAAGAGACAGGATAAACCCGAAGAATTTTAAATTTAAAAGGAATGTAAACCGAATATACAAAAAAATAAGAGTTCGCAGTGAACTCTTATTTTTTTAATTTTAATATTATTCTTCGCAATCTGTGCATCCTTCACAGTTACCGTCACACTGGATTTCAATATCGAATTCCTCGCCACATTCAGGGCAGGTAACGGGGCCTTCTGTGTCGAAAAAGTCTTCGTCTAAGCACACTATAGCACCGCACTTGGGGCAATCTATTTCGTAGTATTCAAAATCATCGAAATCGTCTTCGTCATCCTCTTCGTCATACACAAGCTCGTCCTCAATTGTTGCAAGGTCTTCGTCGATTAAATCAACCTGATCTGCAATTTCGTCCTGAAGCTGAGCTAATTCATCAACTGAATCGTTGATTTCATCAAGAACATTGATGATGCCTTCAAAGATTGCACCGTAGTCTGATTCGGGATCAACCTTTAAACCGTCTATAAGACCTTTAAGGTAAGAAAGCTGATTAGAAATGTTTTCCATTATATTACACTCCTTTTAAATTTGCAGATGCAAATTAAACTCTTTCCATATATTCGCCGGTTCTGGTGTCTACTCTGATGAAATCGTTCTGATTTACAAAGAGAGGAACCATAATGGTTGCGCCTGTTTCTAAGGTTGCGGGCTTTGTGGCACCAGTAGATGTGTCACCTTTGAAACCGGGTTCGGTTTCGGTTACTTCGAGTTCAACAAATGTTGGGGGTTCGATGCCGAACACGCTGCCTTTATAGGAAAGAACTTTAACTACCATATTTTCTTTAACAAATTTTAATGAATCGCCAAGCTGATCACCGTTAAGAGGCATCTGCTCGTAGGTTTCCTGATCCATGAAATAGAAGAGGTCGCCATCGCTGTAGAGATATTCGTAGTCCTTTCTTTCTATATGAGCCTTAGGCATTTTTTCTGTTGGTCTGAATGTTTTTTCAACAACGCCGCCTGTGATAACATTTTTTAATTTTGTTCTTACAAAAGCAGCACCTTTACCGGGTTTTACATGCTGGAATTCAACAATCTGGAATACATTGCCATCCAGTTCAAATGTTACACCGTTTCTGAATTCACCTGCTGATATCATAATTATACCTCCATATTTTTCAATACTTGACATTATTATACCTTATAACACCAAATAATGCAAGTCTTTTTTTATAATATTATAAGTTCCTTGGGAGAATGGGAAAGAATCTCGCAACTATTCTTTTTTACAACGGTGAGATCCTCTATTCTGACTCCTGTGTTTGCTTCAAGATAAACTCCGGGTTCTACGGTGATTACCGTGTTTTCTTTAAGGAGATTTTTATTTTTGGGCGAAAGATTGGGAGCTTCGTGGATATAAAGTCCTACGCTATGGCCCAGAGAATGGGCAAATGCACCCTTATAATACTTATCAAGGTAGTCTCTTGCCACTTTGTCAACATATTCTCCGCTTACACCGGCTTTGAGGCTATCTAAAGCCATAAGCTGTGCTTCCAGAACTCTATTATATATTTCCCTTTTTTCACCGGATACCTCGCCCACAGCCACGGTTCGCGTCATATCGCTGCAATAGCCGCTTACTGTGCATCCATAATCAAGGACTATAAAATCACCTTTTTTAACCTTTTCGTCTGTGGGAACTGCATGCGGAAGGCTTGCCCTTGTGCCTGACGCGGCAATGGTGGAAAAAGCAATATCGTCGGCACCATTTTTCTTCATAAAGGAATCTATTTCGGCGGCAATCTGCTTTTCTGTTATGCCTTCGCGGATATAGGAGCAGATGTGGTCAAAAGCCATATCTGTGATGTGGGCAGCTTTTTTTATATACTCTATTTCGGCATCATCTTTTATTTCTCTT
>JAFSBJ010000175.1 GCA_017437345.1 Clostridia bacterium
AGCCTTATTCTTCATAATCCAAAACCCAATCTCACAACAGCAGAAAACCTTCTCAGAATGATTAATCCTTTCAAGGAATTCACTCCCCTTGATGCTGAAGTTTTAGACACAGCTCTTATGCTCCATGCAGAGCATGGTGGTGGTAATAACTCCACATTTACATGTAGAGTGCTTTCTTCAACAGGAACAGATACCTACTCTACCCTTGCAGCTGCCATAGGCTCTCTTAAGGGACCAAAACACGGTGGAGCAAATGTTAAGGTTATTAAGATGATGGAAAACATCAAAGAAAATGTTAAGGACCTTTCAAACGATAAAGAGATTTATGATTATCTTATTAAAATCGTTAGAAAAGAAGCAAATGATATGAGCGGTCTTATTTATGGTATGGGACACGCTGTTTACACAATGTCTGACCCAAGAACAAGTCTTTTAAAGGAAAAAGCAAAACTTCTCTCTGCGGAAAAAGGGATGCAGGAAGAATTTGACCTTTATGAAAGAATTGAAAAGATGTCACCTCAGGTTTTTGCAGAGGTTAAGGGCCACAAAAAGACTCTTTGTGCAAATGTTGACTTTTATTCCGGTCTTGTTTATAAAATGCTCAATATCCCCCTTGAAATGTATACACCTATTTTTGCTATTGCAAGAACTGCAGGCTGGTGTGCCCATAGAATTGAAGAGGTTTTATGCGGAGGAAGAATTATCCGTCCTGCATATAAGAGCCTTTGCAGAAAGCTTAACAGAACATATAAAGAGCTTGAAGACAGATAAAATAATTAAATACATACAAAAAAATACCATCCAATATGGATGGTATTTTTTTGTATGTATTATTAGCTTTTTATTAACCTTTTACAGCACCAATCATAACACCTTTTACAAAGTATTTCTGAATGAAGGGGTAGATTGCAAGGATAGGAAGTGTTGCAACAAGGATTGTGGCAAACTTGATATTTTCTGCAAGACCCATATTATCGGCTGCATTACCATCAGCACCTGTCTGGTTTTCAAGAAGGATTGTACGAAGTTCGAGCTGGAGAGGACGCTTGCTGGGATCGCTGATATAGAGCATAGCGTTGAACCATGAGTTCCAGTGAGCAACACCATAGTAGAGAACCATAACAGAGATGATAGCTTTTGAAAGAGGAAGAATGATATGGTAGAGAACATGCATATCATTACCACCGTCAACCTTAACTGATTCTTCAAGACTGACAGGGATAGCTGCGAAATTCGTCCTCATAACTATCATATTATATACGCTGATAAGACCGGGAAGAATAAGAACTGCATATGTATCTTTAAGGTTAAGAACATTAGCATAGATAACATATGTTGGAATCATACCGCCGCCAAAATACATAGTGAAGAGCATAAGCCAGGTAAGGAAGCCTTTGATGGCAAATCTTCTTCTTGTTAAAAGAAAGGCTGCAATTGATGTCATTATGATGTTGAGAGTTGTTCCAACAACAACAACGATGATTGTTACTTTATATCCTGTAAGGATTGAAGGACGGTCAAGAACTGCTGCATATGCTTCAAAGCTTAAGCCTTTTGGCCAGAGCATGAGAGATGCTGAGTTACCTACGATATCTTTTGAGAGTGAACAAGTTACACAATACCAGAATGGATAAAGTGTGATGACAATCATAAATGCCATGAAGATTATGTTAAAAACATTGAAGATTTTTTCTCCAAGGGTTGGTTTATATACCATTGTGTTTTATCCTCCTTTTTAGAATAAGCTTGATTCACTGAATTTTCTGGATACGGTATTTGCAAGGAATAACATAAGGATGTTAACAATAGATGAGAAAATACCAACCGCAGATGAGAGTGAAAGAGCATTTGGAACAGGGATTGTTGCACCAAGACCTACTTCATATACATAGGATGAGATAACACGGGCAACATTTGCTGTCTGAGGTGTCTGAAGAAGGAGAATCTTTTCATAACCTACACTGAGAAGATTACCTATTCTCATGATGAGAAGGATAATTATTGTTGAAGCGATACCTGGGAGAGTAATGTGGATAGTCTGTTTCCACTTACCTGCACCGTCGATAACAGCGGCTTCATAGAGTTCCTGGTCGATAGATGAAAGAGCTGATACATAAATGATAGAGCTCCAGCCAACTGTCTGCCAGATACCGGAACCGATATAGATTGTGCGGAACCAGCCGGGTTCGATCATATAGTTTATTCTTTCGCCGCCAAAGAGGACAATAAGTGAGGTTAAGATACCGTCACTACGGAAGAATCTGTTAACCATACCGCAGATAACAACCAATGAAATAAAGTGAGGAAGGTATGTAACGGTCTGGATAACTTTTTTATACTTAAGATTTTTGATTTCATTGAGCATGAGAGCAAAAATGATAGGTATAGGGAATTCCCAGATTAGAATGTTGATGTTAAGAACAAGAGTGTTTTTAACAACGGACAGGAACAAATCACTTGTTAAGAAGTTATAGAAGTGATAGAAGCCATACATATCTGCCCACTGGCTACCCCATATTCCGCGAACGGGAACATAGTTTTTAAATGCTATTACCAGACCAAACATTGGCAAGTAACAAAAGATGATAAAGTAGGCAATTACAGGGATAGCAAAAATGTAGAGCATATAGTTTCTTCTGAGCTCTTCTTTAATGCGTACACCGAGGCTTGCCTTCTTTTTTGGTGATCCAATACTGATTTCGTTCATTGAACAACCCTCCAAATAGTAATAAGATAATATGTGTTAAAAAAGAAAACATATTACATCCGACAACATTTATGCACAAAATGGCACAAATGTTTGCATTGAATACCTTAATATTATATATAAATATTTTACAAAAATCCATAGACAAAATGATATTATTGTGGTATAATACGGTATTATTAATAATATTTTTATGAGGTATAACTATGCAATTTATGAAAAAGGACCATATTTATAATAATGAAGCTATTGTTGACGGAAATTTTCAGATTGAGTCGATTTCCGCCGCACACCGCTACATTGACCCCACTCACACATACACCAGATATGCCACAGAGCATAAAAACGACAGAATAATTTATATTGTAAATGGAAAAATGAAGCTTGATATGTATAACAACAGGCCCATCGTTGCAAAAAAAGGCGACACGATATATGTGCCATATAATATTGCATATAAATCTGAATGGATTGACGGAGAAGAAGGAGAAATTTTTTCCATCAACTATCTTATGACGGATTTGGCGGGCTATCAGATAACGATGTATCCTGAAATACACAGATTTGAAAACTGCGACAGCGGAATTATGGCAGGCTTATTTGCAAAATGCTATGTTACCTTCAGCCGGGCAGAGCATGCTTATCTTTTAAAATGCAAATATATTCTTTTAAAGCTTATTTATACAATATGCACTCTTGAGAGCGAATATAATAATTCAAGAATAGGAAAAGCCATAAAATACATAGATATAAATTATCTTGGTGAAATAAATATTTCAGAGCTTGCAAAAATGTGTAACCTTGGGGAGTGTATGTTCAGAAGATGCTTTAAGGAAGAAACCGGCACATCCCCTACCAAATACAGAAACAGGCTAAGAATTAACAGAGCATATGAAATGCTCACACAAACAAACTGCTCTGTGGCGGAAGCGATGGAAGTGACGGGATTTTATGATGCATCATATTTTAACAAAACCTTTAAGCTCTATACAGGCAAAACACCTTCGGAATGTAAAATGAAATTAAAGTGATTGTTTTTTATTCAGTATCTTATATGCCATAAAGCCGGAGAAAATTCCAAGAATAATTCCTGCCAGCACATCCGATGGGAAATGAACAAAGAGATAGAGCCTTGAAAAAGCTATCAATCCTGCTATTATAAGACACACTTTGCCCCATTTTTTATTATTTAAACACAAAGCAAACGCCGCGGCAAATGAAGAAGAGCTATGACCGGATGGAAACGAAAAATCAGAAAGCTTATTTACCAAAAGCTTTATATCGCTAACATATTCATAAGGCCTTATTCTTGCAACAAGAGGCTTTAAGCTGAGATTGCATATTATAAAATTAATAAGAAGGGCAAGAAGCATACATAACCCTGCTTTTCTATGTTTTTTTGAAAAGCACAGGCAAAGCCCCAATAAAATCCAAAGCATACCCTTGTCGCCAAGATGGGTTACAAAAACGAAGATGCCATCTAAAAAGCTGCAGGATATGGAGTGAAGGGTATTTAATATGGAAAGCTCAAATTCTAAAATTATCTCATACATTTTATTTTTCCTTTATGTGATGTTTTGTTAATGGTAACACAATAAAATAGCATTTGTCAACGAAGATAAAACAAACACAGTTCTTGCTTTTTTGAAATAATGTGGTAGAATAACTATATAAGTATAATTTATATCATTTAGTGAGGTATAAAAATGAATAAAGAGAGATTTATCGAAATATATAATAATAACATTAAGCGCGAAGGTGCAGATAAGCTATTGGCATATCTTTGCGACAGCTGTGACTTTTTTACAGCGCCTGCCAGCGCGCGATTTCATTCTAGCTATGCCGGAGGACTTTGCGACCACAGTCTGAATGTTTACGACTGTTTAAAAAGCTACATGGAAAGAGAAAGAGTTAAAAGTACATACGGGCTTTGTGCAAGCGATGAAACAATTGCCATTGTCTCTCTGCTTCACGATTTATGCAAAATAAATATGTATGTTCCATCAACAAGAAATGTTAAGGATGCATCGGGAGTGTGGCATCAGGTGCCAACATATTCCTATGACGACCGTCTGCCCTATGGTCACGGGGAGAAGTCGGTGTATATTATATCAGGATATATGAAGCTCACAAGAGAAGAAGCTTTTGCAATAAGATACCATATGGGATTTTCAGGAAACGAAGAAAAAAGTAGTGTCGGCGCTGCATTTGAAATGTTTCCCCTTGCATTTGCTCTATCTACTGCAGATATGGAGGCAACCTACTTTTTAGAAAGCGATCCGGAGGGTATCTGAAATACCGGACGATAAAATAATTTAAAAGAAAAAGGCTGTTGCAAAATGATTTTCGGGACGTCCGGAGGCCGTCCCCTACACAAATGTGCGTAATATACATACGACACAATTTGTAGGGTTCGGCATCCTCGACGAACCGTTTTTTTACTGTATAGGAATTTGCGTTCCTATACAGTAAAAAAAATTGA
>JAFSBJ010000176.1 GCA_017437345.1 Clostridia bacterium
CCATCTTTTCCCTTTATTTTTTTTTCTAAAACCTTCTCCATTCCCTCTTTACCTATGACAGAGTTGAAATTGTAGCCTTCGTTTTTAAGCTTTTCATATTCTTCCTGATAGATAATATCCACTCTTCCAAGGATATGAGCTGCCATGGTGCCATGGACATAGTTTCTCACAGGGGTTCCTTCAAAATCAAGCCCCTGATAAAGTTCATTATTTTCTTTTATTGCAGAAACGGTTTTCATTGAGACATCACTTGAAAATCTTAGGGGATTTCCGCTATCGAAGCTTCTTACAAACATTTCATGACGCACAGCTATTATATCTCTGGCATCCCAAGGAGAATACTTTTTATCTACACCGAATTTCTTTTTTAAAACCTCAATACATCCGGGGGCATCAAGATTATCGGAAATCTTAAGGGCAAACTTGGTGTTTCTCACTTTGGTTTCAAGCTCTTCCCCCTCAAGGTCATTATAGGAAAATATGTAGGCTTCTCCGTTCCATATGATGGGGAAAGTGTCGATATATTCATCTTCATTTTTTCTGAAAAGCTCTATGGTATTTAAAATAAGCTTATTGAGTTTTTTATCGGACATATCTGAATCAACAAAGCTCACAGAAAAGCCGAGACGGTTGGTTACTATGGGGCGACCATATCGGTCGAGAATTTTCCCTCTTGGAGCTGAGATGATTTCGCTGGCATAAAGCTTCGACTCCGACTGTTCCAGATATTTATCGTGGTCAGCAAGCTGGAGGTTTATGAGTTGAAAACAAATCACCAGAAGAAGGATTCCCGTGATTAATTGAAATATGAAAAATTTGTCTTTTAGTTTTTTAAGCATTTATATACCTCGTATATATTCATTATTGAGCCATTTAACCCACCAGAGCATAGGAATTGCTATGATGGCATTAAAAAGGGATTCTGTGAGCACGAAGCGGAAAAAGCTATATAAAAATGGTGCATCAGAAAAGATAACCGCTGTGAACACAAGGGATATTGTTTCATAAAAAAGACTATACATAAAAACGCCGAAAACAAGGGCGAATATGTTGTGATAATAAAACCTGCGTGAAAAATATGACGCGAGGATGGACATATACATCAGGATAAGACTGTTAAAGCCAAAAGCAACATTTGACACAGAATCAAATAAAAGTCCGCACACAAGCCCCAGAGCAGCAGATTTAACAGAGCCATTTGTGAGGGCATATATGATAGTAAAGCACAGCGCCGGATTGGGCGATATGCCGAAGATTTCTATGTAGCGTCCCGCCGAGGTTTCAATGATGACCAGAAGGGCAAGACTTAGGTATGTGAGAAATTTTTTCATTTTTCCTCCATAAAACAAGTAAAGTCTCGTTGCCGCAAGGCAACATATCGAGTGCGTCAGCACATATCGAGTTAATTTAACATATCGAAAATCCCGAAAGGGATTTATATCGATGCACTATTTTGTATAGTTATTGATTATCATTAGTCATAACCATAACTGCACTAAGCTTTGAAAAATCCACAAAAGGCTCAACAGTTGCATCCTGGGAAATACCATTTGTGTTTACTGTGATTTTAGTGATTTTGCCTATCTGTATCCCGCTTGGGTATATGCCTCCGTCACCTGAGGTAGACACGATATCCCCTGTTGAAACAGCGGAATCTGCAGAGGCATATTTCATTGCACAAAGGTTTTTATCATATAGAGAAATATCTCCCTGAACGATGCAATATTCATTTATTCTTTCTATAACTGCGCTCACAGACGACGACACATCAATTATAGTTGCCACCATTGCCCAGTTGTGACCGACTTTTGTAACATGCCCCACAAGACCGGATTCTGTGATGACGGTGTCATTTTTCTTTATTCCGTCTGACGCTCCTTTATTTATTTTTATAATCCCCGACCAGCTTGCAGAATCATTTGCCACAACATCTGCTGCAACAAGCCCCAAATCAGGGGATTTTTCCTTTAAATCAAGCATTGCTCTGAGATGAGCGTTTTCCTGGGCCAGCTCGTCATAATCAGCCTTTTGCTGCTGGGCAGTTATGAGGTGCTGACGGAGGATGGTGTTTTCATTTTCAAATTTATTCTTCTGAGTTCCGTAGCTAAGAGCCTGCATAAAATAATCTGCCACAGACTGCAGGGGAGTCAGGATAATACCAAAGGTATTGGAAACAATCCCCGCCTTTTCTTTGCCGATGCTGTAAACAAGCTTCGAAAGCACAAGAACGACTGTGACTGATATAAGAATTATTTTATTTTTGTTTGTTTTTAGAAATATCATTTGTAAACACCTTTTTATTTAAAAATATCTTTTGAATTTTCGCAAAGAAAGCTTCCTGCTCCAAGAACAACGCAGGATAATGGATCTTCTGCCACACGGGTTTCTATGCCTGTGGCTTCGGATATGGCAAGGGAGAGTCCATCTAAAAGAGCACCGCCTCCGGTGAGGGTTATGCCATTTTTTAAAATATCTGCCGACAGCTCAGGAGGGGTTTCCTCCAGAACAGCTTTTATGGCTTCTATAAGCTGAGATATCTGAGATGTGAGAGCAGACCTTACATCGCCGCCCGTTACATAGGTGCTGGACGGCATTCCGCTGACAGAGCTTCTTCCCGACACAATTTCCCTTGCATCGCGG
>JAFSBJ010000177.1 GCA_017437345.1 Clostridia bacterium
ATTTCATCATCGATATATTCTTCATAAAGTTTATATGTGTCGATATATGACTTTTGAACTTCTGTAGTTTCAACCTTCTCGTCAAACCATTCTGTCAATTCTGCGCATGGCCATGAAATAAGTGTGTTGTTATTTATCATAACAGCCTGGCTCATACCTTCTTCAGGTTTGTTAAACTTCCACATACCGTCTTCTTCATAGAATGTTCTTCCCAGCATACCATTTTTAAGCTGTGTAGCAACTTCAAAGCTATAGAAGTTATCAATCCATCTCATAACAGCCGCAGGATCTTCACAAGTGCTTGTGATTTCGAACATATTTGTGTTAGCATATGTGATACCTAATGGGTGGAGATGTAATACAGGCTTAATCTTGCCATCAGCTGAAAGTGGCTTGATTGCAATATATTCTTCCGGATTAGCAGAAATGTTTGCATCGTTCCAGTAGAAACCAACCTTAGATACCTGGTTAGCAACCTTTGCGTTAAAGCTTGCCTGGTTCTGAGTCATACATTCCATATCAAGAAGACCTTCTTTGTAAAGCTTGCCATAGTAGCTAACCATTTCCTTCCATTCATTCATCACAGGAGCAAACTTAACTTTTCCGTCCTGGATTGCAAGGAACTGATCCCATGTACCGTGCTTTGCTGAAACGCCCCAAGAAGATAAGAGAACTTCTGGGTAAGAATAACCTGCGTTATTATACCAAGACATTGGGATTTCATCTGCTTTGCCGTTGCCGTTAGGGTCCTGAGTCTTAAACGCCTTTAATACTTCATAAAGGTCATCAAGAGTCTCCGGAACTTCTAAGCCTAACTTATCAAGCCAAGCTTTGTTGATGAAGAATGAGCTTTCATAAGCACCTGCTTCAAAGTCTGAAATTGATGGTAATGAATAAATATGTCCATCAGAAAGTGTTATGATACTCTTAGCTGTTGGATATTTTTCAAAAAGCTTCCAGAGGTTTGGAGTGTTCTTCTTTGTGATATATTCTTCGAGAGGAATTAAAATTCCTGAATTTGCATATCTAACAACTTCAACAGCGCTGAGCTTGTTACCAAAAATAACATCAGGGAAGTTAGCACCACTGTTAAGCTGAAGCTTAAGAGCTTCTCCTGTTGTTCCAACCCATTCAATGTTAAGGTCTGTGAAGCTTGCCGCGTAGTCTAAAAGTTCCTGACCAACTTCTTCAAAGCCTTTCCAGCCTGCTTCAGATGCAGCACAAGTAATTGTTTCTGTTGTTACAGTTTCTTTTTTACATCCTGCAAAGCAAGAAACAATCAAAACAACTGCAAGACATAATGTTAAGATTTTTACAAAACTTTTTTTCATTTTCTTGTCTCCTCTTATATATAAATTTTAATTTTTTACTAACCTTTAACAGATCCAACCATAACACCTTTTACGAAGTATTTCTGGATAAACGGATATAACAAGAATACCGGGATAGATGAAATAATAACCACAGAGTATCTTGTAAGCTGTTCTGCTTTCTGAGTTTCCATAGCCATAAGAGAGCTTGCTCCAACCTCACTGGAATTTGCCTTAATCTGGTCAGTTATTGATTTTAAAACGAGCTGAAGCGGCCACTTTTTAGAATCCTGAATATAATACAAGGATGTCATATAGTTGTTCCAGAAACCGAGAGCTGTATAAAGAACTATAACTGCGATAATCGCTTTTGAAAGCGGAAGCACAATCTTGAAGAAGAATGTGAAATATGAACCGCCGTCAACCTTAATGGACTCAAACAATTCTTCAGAAACATTGGACTGGAAGAATGAACGGCAGATAATCATATTGTAAACACTAAGACCCGGCAAGATAAGAGCCCAATAGGTGTTCATTGTTCCTAAGCTCTGGTGTAATAAATATGTAGGAATAAGGCCACCGCCGAAATACATTGTGAATACGAAAAAGCCGTTTATAAATCTTCTTCCCGGAAGTTCTTTTCTGGAAAGAGCAAAAGCCGTTATTAAACATATAGCCATAGCTATTGATGTTCCCCAAACAGTAAGGATAATACTGTTTTTAAAGCCTGTTACAAGTCTTGCATCTTCCAAAATCTTTGCATATCCCAAGAAAGTTACACCTTTAGGAAGAAGCATTGTCTGACCTGCCGCAACAGCGTTAGGATCACTTATTGATGCAATAAGAATAAAATAAATCGGGTATACGATAAGCGCTGTAATTATAATAAGAAAAATACTATTAAAAAATCCAAATACTTTATCTGAATCAAGTTTTTTAGTTTTAAACAATGTTATCCCCCCTCCTTAGAAAATTGAGTTGTCGCTTAACTTGTTGGCAATACCATTAACTATTAAAAGCAATGAAATGTTTGCAAGGTTGTTAAACAAAGATATAGCCGTCGAGAATGCGAAGTCGCCCTTAATAAGACCAAGCTCATAAGCATATGTTCCGATTACGTCGGAAGCACCTCTGTTAAGGTCAGTCTGAATCAAAAGCATCTTATCTACACCAACTGAAAGAAGGTGTCCGCACTGCAAAATGAGAAGGATAACGATTGTATCGCGAAGAGCAGGAAGTTCAATGCTCCAGATGATTCTGAGTCTTGTTGCGCCGTCAATCTTTGCAGCTTCAAGCTGTTCCTGGTCAACAGAAGATAATGCAGATAAATACATAACCGCACTATATCCAAGACCTGCCCAGATACCGGTTATAACATAAATCGGAAGAACATATTTATCCTCTCCGAAGAAAAGGATTTTCTCGCCTGTAAATTTCTCAACAAGAATGTTGATAATACCTGAATTTGGAGCAAGTAAAACAACAGCCATGGTCATAACAATAACCACTGAGAACAAATACGGGATATATGTAACGTTCTGAATAAACTTCTTTCTTCTTATATGCTGAACCTGGTTTAAAGATAAAGCAAAGATAAGAGGCAACGGGAACAATAACACCTGGGAAACCATAGAAATCTTAATGGTATTCCAGATAATTCTCATACTGTTCGGAGAAGCAAAAAATCTCCTGAAATGTTCAAAACCTATCCAAGGAGCCTGGCTGATCGGTCTTCCCGGCATAAATCTCTTAAAAGCAAGAGTAATACCATAAATCGGGTAGTAGTGGAATATAAGCATGCCAACCACAGCCGGAATTAAAAATACATACAATTGCCAGCATTTTAAAATTCTTTTAAGCAAAGATTCTTTCTTAATTGAAAGAATTGCTACATCACCATTATTTTTTTGCAATTTCATCTTCCTCTCGTAAGTTTTATTATAATGCACTACTCTAATGATAACAAAATGCAACAAAAAAATCAAGTAAAATTAGGACAATTTTTTTTAATTTTTCGGACATCTTTTGTAAAATTTGCGTTTTACTACTCAATATAGTACACTTTTGCGTCTTTATCCCCCATTGTTTCCTGAACAAATTCTTCAGCATTAGGGTAAAAACCAACGATTTCCGGCTCTTTTTCTTTGTTAGAGCCATATTGCCCGAGAGTCATTCCATATTTCTGAACATATGTATTGTTATACATTGTTGGAAGACTTGTTTCTTCCTCTGCAACTATGTGGAAAATTCTGTATGCACTCTTGTAGAAAATATTATCGTGAATAGAGAAGTTTCTTGCAGTATTTGTGTAGCTCCAGCCTTTAATGTGAGCAGGAGTATGCGTATTATGGCGTTGCTGTCCCCAGCCACATCCTGCATTTGTCATAATATTACCGCAGATTTCGCAGTTTTCGATATAACTTTCTGTATCTCCCATAGTCTGGTTTAAGAAATATTCAACAGAATATACGCTTGTATCGATAACATTGTTGCTATATCTTATATTCTTTAATTCGTATTTCTTACCATTTGTTGTAATCTGATGAGTAACTGCTGCGTCATACTGTTGGTAGAAATAACAGTTATCCACTACATAATCATTACAAGCACCATAACATTCAATAGCATTGCCGTAACGGGTTACACTGCCTCTTCTGCCCTGGGGATAGTTTGGATCTGTTCCGAAATAATGCTGAATTGTTCCACCAATCCACCCAATTTCACTGTTGGTTACATGAGTTCCCATTCCGCCCGTAACGCCAAAATTCGCATACTTGATACAAACATTATCAATGTGAACATTTTGTCTTCTACCTGTTGAGAATATAGTTCTCTTTGCAACTGCTTCAATTGTATCGAATACTTCACCTGGGTTACCCTTGTCGCAACGGAGATAGAGGTCGCCTTTTGTTTCAAGGTCAACAATTGGAACTAAGAAGCTTTCGCCTTTAGATTCTCCATCGGGATCTGACCATTTTACACGAATATCACAGAATAAATCAAGATCCTCTGTCATTTCATCTGCCATAATAAACGGCTTATTTTCATCTTCACGACATACGAACATACCATTTCTGTAAGAAGGTATTAATTTGCGACAATGAGCCTCACCGTCATTAAAAACGAGAGTTCCGCAGTCAAGGATTTCTTCGTTAAGTTTCCAAATGTTATGGTCTTTGTCAAAAAGTGTCCACTGAGATGGGTTAGAAAGACTTCTGTCCCAACCATAAAACTTTGGTTTTTCGCCTTCGCCGTATGCGAAATATGTAACTTCTGACTGAGTTGCTACTGCCCCGCGGAAAACATCTCCTCTCTTAAAACAAACACCATCTCCCGGATTGAGCTCTGTTGTAGAAACTTTTTCAAGGCTCTTCCAAGGAGTCTGCGGAGTCTTTCCGTCGTTGTCATCGTTTCCGCTTGTGCTTACATAGTAAACTGCACCCGAAACCTTTATTTCATCCTTTGTGTTACGGATTTCAGCTATTCTTCGCTCCGCAAGTTCTTCAAATTTCGCCAATACTTCTTTTGTTGCTTTTTCCATCATAACAATACCCTCTTTAATTATTATATTTGCCTACTCTTTTTCCCATTCGCTTGGGTTTATAACTCTTGGGTCCATAACTTCAAAAAGACCACGAATTTCTTCCATTTCTGCATCGCCAAAGCGAACAGTATTTTCAAAAAGCTCAACATTTTGTTCAACCTGTTCTACCTTTTCGCTGCCAAGAACCAAGCCGTGGATGCCTTTAAGAGAAAGCACAAAAGACATTGCAAGTTCAGCAGGAGTCAATTTGTATTTTTCACAAAGTCCGTGGAATTTCTTAAGAGGCTCAACGCAATAATCCATATGAGCTGGAAGGTCGTCAGGATTACGGAAAATTAACCCCTGTAAATAAACGCTTCTTACAAAAACCATCATTCCTGATTTTTCAAGCTCAGATAGTCCGCCGTTTGTAATCTGAGTCCAGTCAAAAATATTCATAGGAATCTGAGTTGCATCAAATCCTGACTCTGCAAGTTCTTTCCAATTGTGGTAAGAATACACAGATGCACCCGCATATTTAATCAAGCCTTCATCTTTTAACGCCTGAAAAACCTTCATCATATTTTCGCGGTCATTGGTATAATCATCAAAACGATGGAGCATTAAAACATCAATGGTTTCTACTCCTAGTTTTCTTCTTGATTCTTCTACCTTTGCAAAAACATCTGCCTTTAAAGCATCATAAGATGAATGGTCAAGATCCATCATTTTTGTAACGATAGTAGGTCTTTTTTCTTGCGGAATGGTTTTGAGCCACTCGCCGATTATTTCTTCCGATTCTCCGTATCCGCTTGCTGTATCAAGAATATTGATTCCTTTTTCTATTGCGCAGTCAAGAATTTTAAAAGCCTCTTCTCTGTCGGGCTGCCCTCCTGCATTGTTTATGCCATAAGGAACTCCAAGCTGAACAGTTCCAAGCTGAAGTCTTGAAAATTCAAGACCTTTAACTGATATCTTTTCCATAGTAAAATCTCCTTAAAAGCTATATCTTACCAAGCTGTCCAGCCGCCGTCAACTGTGATGTTAGAGCCTGTCATAAATGAAGATGCATCAGATGCAAGAAGGAGCACAGCCCCTGACATTTCATAGCTCTGTCCAAATCTTTCAAGCATAGTTTTTCCTGCAAGTTTTGCATTAAATTCCATATCATTCTGGTTTGCAGGGTTCGGGAATGGACCCGGTGTTACACAGTTAACACGGATACCGTACTGAGCAAGAGCGCCTGCTGAATAGCGTGTAAGCTGAGCAACACCTGCTTTACCTGCACCATAGTTCGGTGGCTGTTTCTGTGGGTTATCCCCGTATATACGGAGGTCAGGGGAAACAACGCCATACATTGAGCAGTAGTTGATAATAGAACCACCTGTTTCCTTCATATATTTAACAACTTCACGAGTGCAACGGAATACAGAGTTAAGAGCTCCGTCTATTCCTTTTTCCCAAGTTTCATCATCCATAAATTCAAGCTGGCTTGCTTCTCCGTAGCCTGCACCAAAAGTTGCGCAGTTTACCAAAACATCAATTCTGCCGAATTTTTCATATACTGTTTTAAAGCAGTTTGCAATAGACTCAGTTGATGAAATATCACAGTCTACCTCTAAATCGCATACCGGTTTTTCTTCCCCTTCCCAACGAGCTGTCATAGGGATGCCGGCAATTACTACAGTTGCGCCGAAATCCTTTAACGCCTTAACATTCTCTGCGCCTAAGTAACCTGCTCCGCCTGTAACAATAGCAACTTTTCCTGTTAAATCAAATAACTTTTTGTAATCCATTTTACATATCTCCTTTAAATAAATTAAAATCTAACCCAACCATAGGATATTTAGCCCCTGCCATTTTATTGAAAGGAAGCTTTTCCCAGGGGGAATTTTTTATTATTTTTTGTATTTTTTTTAAATTTTCTTCTGTGTCAGTAATATTTGGAATAAGCGGTGTTCTTATTATGTATTCCTTGCCGCTTTTCGCTAAATACTCAAAATTTTTAAGTATTATATCGTTATATACACCTGTATATTTCTTATGCTCTTCTCTGTCTGCAATCTTTATGTCCATCATAACAAAGTCGCACAAATCTATAACTTTCTTAAAGGTGTCTTCATCCGCAAAACCGCTGGTCTGGATTGCCTTATGCATTTTCACTTTTTCAAAAAGCTCACAGACAAAATCCGCCTGCATAAGAGGTTCTCCCCCTGAAACAGTTAAACCACCGCCGTTTTTTATGTAAAAATCCGCATTTTGCATCAGCTTTTTAGCTAACTTTTCCGCCGTATATTCAACACCCGAAATGCTTATAAGTCCATTGGGGCAGGCATAAATACATCGGTCGAAAGGCTTACATTCTTCGTGGTCGCACTTTTCAAGACATCTTCCGCAGTGTCCGCAAAGAGTATGTTTTATCATAAGCTGAGGCTCCGGGCTTAGTCCTTCCGGATTGTGGCACCAAAGGCACCGAAGAGGACAGCCTTTTAAAAAGACCGTAACTCTCGGGCCTGGCCCATCGTGGAGCGAAAACTCCTTTATATCAAAAACTATACCTGTCATATGGTGTATTCCTGTCTCCTCATAACATGATCCTGATATTCTTTATCAAGCTCAACGAAGTACGCACTCCAACCCCAAATTCTGACAACCAACTGTCTGTGGTTTTCAGGATGAAGCTGTGCATCAACCATCTTATCCATATTTACAGCGTTAAGCTGAAGCTGATGTCCTCCCATATCAACATATGCCTTAACGAGCATAGCAACCTTCTGGATACAATCCTCGTCAGTAAACATACTGTTGTGGAATTCAAGGGTTAATGGTCCGCCGTTGATTGCTTTGGAAAAATGAGGTTTTGAGAAAGATTTAATAACCGAAACAGGTCCATCAATCTTTGCAAACAAGCTTGCAGAGAAGTTTGTTCCAAAAGGCTCGCCCTTTCTTCTTCCGTCAGGGGATGCACCGATATCGTTCGCGTGCCAGAGATAGAACATAGCAGAGCCTGTTCCTGCTCTGAATTTTCCGCCACGGCAATTTACTCTTCCTTCAAGAGCATCTGAGAATAAATCAAGAAGCTTAACCGCATGTGCATCAACTTCGTCAATGTTCTGACCAAACTTTGGAGTGTTATATCTTACAATCGGAAGAATTTCTTCGTGCTTTTCAAAATCACTGTCAACAGCCTCGATTAAGTCCTTCTTGGAAATTGTCTTTTCATCAAAAACATATTTCTTAATTACTTCAAGAGAGTCTGTTGCTGTTGCAATACCTGTTCCGTGAATACCAAAGTAGTTATACTTTCCGCCTTCATAGATATTGCAGTCCATCAAAACATTCATAAACGGAGATGGAATAAACCAGAGATCTTTTATTCCGTTGCAAATGTTGTCGCATTCGATATTAATCTCTTCCTTAACCTTTTCCATAAATGCTTCAAAGGTTTCCGCATTTTCCAAATGTTTATGGAGACAAATGTCAACAATTTTCGGGAAAGAAAGCGCACCGATGTTGGCAACATCTGCACCAACTTTCGGAATAATGAATTCCCAGCAGGCAGCGATTGCATAATCAATTGCATCCTTATATTCATAACCAAGCTTGGTAAGACCGTCAATTACAACATCGTCATTCGAATACTGTGGAAAACCAAGGCCGGCCTTTGTAAGCTGAGAGCCAAGCTCGTATATTTCAAGCGGGGTGTTCTTGCTAACTCTGAGGTTAATTTTAGGGTCAATCATTAAGAGATTGTTGCTTGAAATAAGACACATTTTTGATAAGAGATTGAAAACTTCATTCCCGTTCTCATCAAGTCCGCCAAGCACCATACTCTGACCGTTATCTCCCTGCTGAACACCAACATAAAGGTCGCTGTCCTTATTAAAGGATAAGAAGAAATCATCAAGGAGAGTCTGGGCCTCTTCCTCTGTGATTATGCCCTTATCCAAATCAGCCTTAAGATAAGGATACATATACTTATCAAATCTTCCGACCGTATTGTGGTAGTTACCTTCAAGCCAGAGAGAATAGTGAATAATTCTGAAAGACTGAAGTGCCTCCCTGAAAGTTGTTGCCCCCTTTGCAGGCACAACATCCAAGACCTTAACGATATCGTCACGGCCCTGCTTTTTAGCCTCCTCTTTATATCTTTCTGTAAGAGCTAAAATAGCGTCAATTACTCTCTTGCCGTATTCATCAGCAGCTTCTCTTTTTGCAAGAAGGCCGACTTTAATAGCGTCCTCATAATTTGGGGACAAGTTTGAGAAATATCCAAGCTCGTGGATGAAATGTTTGCTCTTTATTTCTGCCCATTCTTCTTCTGAAAAAATGTCAGGAATATTCTTTATTGTTCTTATAAAACAAATTTGTTCCTCAGGTAAAATGACAGGAGTTTCTGCCTTGGAAAGCTCTTCAAATCTATAAGTCATTCTTTCAATCGGCGACATATTCTTGTCAAATTCAAGAGAAATATTCTTTCTGAACTTATGATGTTCTTTGTTTAAGATGTAGTTATACAAACTCATATTACCCCTCCTTATTTATTATACAATCCGTATTTTTACGGACTGAAAATTATACATATTATTTCACTTTCATTATAGCATAGTGTTTTTTGTTTTGCAACAGGTTTTGTCAAATAATTTAACTAACAAACGGGTCATTTTGTCTTTAAAAAAAGAAAAAAACTGCGGAGATATTCTCCGCAGTTTTAATACTTATCTATTTAGCAATTTCAAGTCCATTCTTAAAGCGTTTTTCAATGCTTGCAAGAACTTTACCTGTGTTGCCCATATAACAGATTCCGCTATCAGTAGTGAAGATTCCAAAGCCAAACTGGTTTGCAATGCTTTCTCTGTTTACGAAATATCTGCCGTTTTTATTGGTTACATTCGAAATAGCAACCTTTGCGTCGCCGTATGCCAAAACTACTTCGCCGTTTGCACCGGTTTCGATTTTAGCACCGATATAAGATGCTACGCAGTCAAGGAGAATTTCTCCGTTCTGTGCTGCATTTTCGACCTTACGACCATCTACTAAAACAACGCCGTTAGAATCATCAGCGATAATATATGTCGCCATATCAGCTAAAACAGTTCCCCAGTAACGTTCAAGAGTTCCGGTGTCGCACAAATGAAGCTGTTCAAAAGCTTTTGTTGACTTTAATGTATCTTTTCTTACAAGGTCTGTTCCGCTGTAAGTATGAATGTTAACATTATGTTTGTCAAGACGGTAACCATTAACCATAAGGTAATCAGTTGTAACATTCATCATGGTGTTCATATTGGTGTTCGAAGGACCGCCAAAAGTACATTCATAAATCGAGCCTAAGAACTCCCATGTTTCGCCGTCGTCAAGACTTCTTGCCAATGACCATCTCTGTCTTGGCTGCTGGTTCTGAGCGCTGAGGTTAGCGTTATCGTGACCCCAAGCAGCGTATAAAGTCTTACCGTCGATTGGGTCAACTGTCATACCGAAGCAGTTAGCCGCTGATAAGAACGGTGTTCTGTAAACATGTTCGGTATCAAAAGTGTCACCGCCGTCATAAGACTTAACCGCACGAACCATACCTAAGTCAGTTCTGTAATACATTGTTACAACGCCGTCATGGCTTTCAAGAATTTGCGCTTCGTTTACAACGGACTTAACATCTTTATAAGAAACAATACCGCCCTGTGTCCAGGTTCTTCCGCCGTCGTCACTATATACACACTGAATAACACCAGCGTCTTCGGCAAACACACCAGGATCAATTAAGTCACCACGGCCGACAGCCGCATAAAGTCTGCCTGATGGGCCCTGCTTAACACCGTCTGCTGTGAAGGCATAAGCATCACCAATTGGTTCAGGATATAAGGTTCCCCAATCTTCCCAGGTTTCCCCTCTGTCAGGAGAATACTTAACAAATGTATTTCCCAACGCGTTTCCGTTTGCGTCTGTGCCGCCTGTAGTCCCTGGAACAAAGGTGAGGACTTCATCGCCTAACACTCTTGTTCCATCTTCAAGGGTCTTTGTAAGCTGCAACATATTCTGCTCATAGTATCCAACTTTAGTAGGACCATTTGTCCAGGTCTTACCGCCGTCTTCAGTATAGAAAGAATATCCAACTTCTGTTGTAATCTGAAGCTTATCTTCGTGCTCAATTATATCGTGAGTTGCACCTGTTGGTTTTTCAATAACATGGTCTGTTACCCCTAAAACAGGTCTTGCATCTCCGCGGAAGTCAACATTGTCAACCAAAACGGAGTTATTCGTTATCATAAAGCCCATTTTACCACGGTTATAGCCTATCTGGTCAACATAACTGATTGTTGGAATTCCATTAACCAAGAAAGTCATTGTTCTAACCGGGTCATCGTTCTCAACAATAAACTCAACGTGAACGCTTTCTCCTGTTGGGAAAGTTCCTTCCTTTGAAGTAAGAGTTCTTACATTGCCGTCATAGTTATAAACGATTTCATACTTTCCTGTATCAAAGTTATAACCTACTTTTGTCCATTTTTCTGTATGAGAATGCTGAGCAAGAATCCAGAATCCGCCTTCTTTACCATTTACTATAACATCTGCTGATAAAGACTGGTCCCCTGAATAAGAAGTAAGTTCAGCCACTGCATTCTGTTTTCCAACAGCGTTAAGAGAAAGCATATTCTTGCTTTCATCTCTTGTAACTTCCATTCCCTTTGTATCCTGCCAGTAATAAACAGAATCAAATTCAGCAGAATTTGAGAAATCATCTTTATAGATGAATAAATCCTGGTTCTCTGTTATGTTCATATAAGAGATACCGTCGCCTGCTTTAACATCGATTAAAACAGATGGTTCTCCTGCAGCCGCAATACTTCTGAATGAGCTTAAGAATTTACCATTGGCATAAATTCGGTTCATACCGCCCACTGTGTCAAAATGATAATATACATTATCTGCATCAACTGCATCGCAAAGCTCGATATATTCAGGATCGGATGCGTCAAATTTAAGTGTCCAAACATAGATTTTTCCATCTTTAAGTTCAACATCAGTTCTGAAGATACTGTCGTTTACTGCAATTCTTACATTATCTGCTTTATCTGCAACAAATGCAGTTTTAAAGATATATGGAAGAGATGGCAATCTATATGTGTATCTTCCTGGAGCTATATTGCTGTCTGCAAAGAAAGTTCCTCTCTCTTTTGGAGAAGCTATATACTTATTGCTGAATGTCAAGCCGTTTTGCTTATAGCTCTGACTTACCTCGCTTGTCTGTGGGAGGTAATAAGAGAATGAGAACTGGCCGTTTCTGTAAACATCCGCATAAGGTCCCTGCGTAATGATATAGAAATCACCCGTTCCAGGAGCGAAGCTTTCTTCGCCGTCTGCGGTCATATATGTTACCTTTTCAGGTGTATGAGTTAATAACACCTTATGGTGTCCGTTACTCATTTCGTATGTTCCGCTTCCGGTTCCACCGGATACAGTATAAGAAATTTCGTTTGTATAACTTCTTGATACACTGCTTGGTGTAAGGGATGGTTTCCAGTCATAGTCTGCAACGCTGAGAATCAATCCGGCTTCATTGCAGAAATAAGCTGAAAGCTTATGAGGTTCCGGTGTTAAAGAAGAAAGATTATAGCTAAATGGAGCAGATGTGTCTTCTCCCACAACCTTTCCGTCAACAACGAACTGAACCTTTTTAACATTATTTACTCTATCGTAAAGGTCTGCATTTAACACATATCCTTTACCGCTTGGGATTACATTTAAGCCTGCTCTTATAGACTGAACAACCTCAAATGTAACAGCGGTTGAAACCTGATCGCCATATTCAGCGGTTACAGAATATTTTCCTTCGCCGATATTTTTAAGCTCTGCTCTGTAATCAGGAGCCATTCCTCTTGCAACGATACTGCCGTTGATTCTGTAATCAACATAAGGAATTTCTTCGCTGTTACTTAAAACATTTGCGTTAAGATAAATCGGAGTTCCTTCGGCATATTTAGATCCACCGAGAGGTTCTTCCATCTCAATGTTATATGTTATCGGTTCATATTTAACCCAGTCAATATCCATGCAGCTTTCCGCTTCTCCTAAGAAGTTCTGTTCTGTGTAGAATGCAACTGTGCTCATGCCTGTCTGGCTGGCAAAACGCTTGATATAACCATCAAAGAGAAGGTTTTCGCCTAAATAAACTCTAACACCTTCGCAATAGTTATATGTTTCAAGTCTTATCTCTCTCCAATTGCTGTCCAACTGACCTCTTAAGTCACCTGTGAGGTTAGGGCCGTTACCAACAGCTCTTCCCGCAACACCGTTATAGTAAGTAAACTGTTGATAGGTAAGCTTTAAGTGGAACTGACAATTATCCCAGCGGATATAAATACCGCTCTGCAAAGGAACATCAGTATTTCTAACCGGCCAACGAAGCCTTGCAGTTAAAACAAAGTCATCCGAAAAGCCTGTTTTACGGCTAACTTCGTTCATTTCGCTGGCAACATGCATATTGTTGTCACCACGGAGCATACCGTCTTCAACTCTCCAACGGTTTACCTTGTTGTTTTCCCAATCGCTTAAATTTTCTCCGTTAACAAAGTCATAATAGTATGGCTCTACCGGATATGTTGGAGAAACAACTTCTCCGCCACTGCTTGAAGATGAACCACCGCTTGAACCAATAGAAACCTTGGAAGCATCGTTAATCTTTACATTTCTTACTTCCGCAGCTGTTCCTGTTCCGCCATTAATTGAAATGATAGAATCAGTTCTTGACTGAACCTCAATTTCACCCATAAAATAGTCGTCAATATAAACTTCGACCAAGTTTCCCTGGCCTATAAAACGATAGTGATGCCAAGATGCACCAATCGGATACATGAGGTGCTTTCTGTGCGTGCTACTGTTTGATGTAGTCCAACCAGGAATGTTGTATGTCAATCTGTCAGCATCAATTATTGCATATAAACGGGCTACGCCGTTAGAAATAGCAATAGTGCTGTAACCGGATGACGCTCTCTTAAATTCAAGTTCAATATCAAACTTGTTGCTTGGAGCAGTAAGACTTTTTGTGATACCAGCATCTTTTAATAGAACAGTGCTTCCTGAACGGGTTACTGTTCCTGATTCTGTCCAGCCTGTATACCAATCTTCTTCTGCTGCGAAAATTGGCATCATAGTGGTAGCTAACATGCAAACCACTATTAATACGCTTAATAATTTTTTCATAATTAGCTACCTCCTATTTCTTAACAATATAGATAAATTTAATTGTTCCTGTCTGGTGAGCAATGAATACTTCGTCGGCATCTATTCCTGCATTTGCATATGTTGCAAGGTCTGTGGAATCGCCGATTCTGAACAATGTTTCTCTGTCATTCGGATCGTAAACAAAGTATACTGTTGATCCGTTTGCAAGATAACGGTTGAAGTTTTCCATAGCCTCAATTCCGCCACTATTCTCCATAGAGGTTGTAAAATCAACTATACCATCCTTGATATCGATGATTGTTCCTCCAAGAGTCTTATAACCTGTAAGGGCAGGAAGCTTGTTTGCAATGTTGGACTCAGAATTGATAAGGCCGCTTGTAACATCTCCAACCTTCCAAACATGTTTAATTGCAACCGTTTTATCCGCTTTTGGATTGCGCTGGAAGAAAATCATATCACCGATATTAACATCATCAGCTCTTCCAGCAGCGATTTCTTCAGAAAGATATTCGCTTAAATATAATGTTGTGATTGTGCCAGTCTGATTTATAACATCAATCTGTGTCACAGGCTCTCCCTCGCTGCCAAGGGTTATACACTTATCCGCAACGATATATGGGAAGTTGCCAGAAAGTGTTCCTGTTGTTCCTTCTTCTGTTACATTGTGATAATAAAGTGCATAATTTGCTGTTCTCGCTTCTGTATCAGCAGAGAAAATACCAACATATGCCGCTGTATCCTGTGTAGGACCGCCCGTTCTGCTTGGGAAGTAATAATCGGGGTTATCTCTTACTGATGCATCAAGCGGAACTGTCCATGTTGTAAATGAACTTGGCAATGTGCAAACTAATTCAGCAGGAGATGCATCTGTGTAGAAAGAACGGTTTGTTGAACTGAAAACATAGTTTCCGTTTAATGAAGTTGCAATTTCCATTCCTGTTTCGTCAACTACACCATAAAGCTCATCATCTGCTAATTTTTTACCCGCTAAAACAGTATCAATATGTGAGATTTCACCTGCAGAATCAAGCTTATATCTTACCATCTGCCAGTGTGGGTATTC
>JAFSBJ010000178.1 GCA_017437345.1 Clostridia bacterium
AAGCAAAGGTCTTGAAAAAAGCCTTATGGGTGTTGTTGGAATAGAAACCTCATTCCCACTTATGTATACAAACTTTGTTAAAACCGGAATCATAAGCATTGAAAAGCTTATGGATTTAATGTGCTATAATGCAAGACGACGCTTTAATATCCCCCTTGGCGACAGCTTCACCATATGGGATTTAAATGATAAATATTCAATCAATCCAGACGATTTTGTTTCAAAAGGAAAAAGCACTCCCTTTGAGGGCTTTGAAGTTTATGGAAAATGTCTCTTAACAGTTAAAGATGGCAAAATCGTATGGCAGAATAAATAATAACAGGAGGAAGAAAAATGGCAAAAAGAACAGATATTAAAAAGGTACTTATCATAGGCTCAGGTCCTATCGTTATAGGTCAGGCAGCAGAATTTGACTATGCAGGCACTCAGGCATGCCTCGCACTTAAAGAAGAAGGCTATGAGGTGGTTCTTGTAAATTCCAACCCCGCCACCATCATGACCGACACCTCAATTGCCGATAAGGTATATATGGAACCTCTCACCCTTGAATATCTTGCAAAGATTCTCCGCTTTGAACGCCCCGACGCTATTGTTCCCGGCATAGGCGGACAGACTGGCTTAAACCTTGCAATGCAGCTTGAGAAAAAGGGCATCTTAAAAGAATGTGGAGTAGAGCTTCTCGGCACAAGCAGCGAAAGTATTGAAAGAGCGGAAGACCGTGAACTTTTCAAAGAACTCTGTGAATCAATAGGTGAGCCTGTTATCCCTTCAGAAATAACCTATTCCATCGAAGAAGCAGTTGATGCTGCCGCAAGAATAGGCTATCCTGTTGTTCTTCGTCCTGCCTTCACTCTTGGCGGCACAGGCGGCGGCTTTGCAAACAATGAAGAAGAACTCAGAGAAATCGGTGCAAATGCTTTCAAACTTTCTCCTGTTCACCAGGTTCTTGTTGAAAAGAGCGTTAAAGGTTATAAAGAAATTGAATTTGAGGTAATGCGTGATTCAGCCGACCATGCCATAACCATCTGCGGTATGGAAAATATCGACCCCGTCGGTGTTCACACAGGTGACTCAATCGTTGTAGCCCCAATCCTCACCTTAAATGACCACGATTTAAAAATGCTCAATAATAGTGCTATAAAAATCATTCGTGAGTTAAAAATTGAAGGTGGCTGTAATGTTCAGTTTGCCCTTAATCCTGATTCAAGCGAATATTATCTCATTGAGGTTAACCCCAGAGTATCCCGTTCATCAGCCCTTGCATCAAAAGCAAGTGGATATCCCATAGCAAGAGTAACAGCAAAAATTGCCCTTGGTATGCTTTTAGAAGATATAACCATTGCCAACACAACTGCCGCATTTGAACCCAGCCTTGATTATATAGTTGCCAAATTCCCCCGCTTCCCCTTTGATAAATTTGCTTCTGCCACAAATAAACTCGGCACACAGATGAAGGCAACCGGAGAAGTTATGGGAATAGGTTCCACTCTGGAAGAATGTATGCTCAAATCCGTTCGTTCATTGGAAACAGGTGTGTTCCATTTCTATCACGAAAAATTTAATTCAATGTCCAATGAAGAAATAGTAAAATATATCAAAACCTTCCGCGACGATAATATCTATGGTATCTCAGAGCTTTTAAGACGCGGAATGAGCGTAGATGAGCTTCACGAAATCACAGCCATCACAGCATACTTCCTTGAAACCATCAAGAAAATTGTAGACTTTGAAAAAGTTATAGCTGAAAATAAAGAAAATGTTGAAATTCTCCGCGAAGCCAAGAAAATGGGCTTTGGCGATAAGATGATAGCTAAGCTCTGGGGTGTTCCCGAGCTTAAAGTCTACGAAATGAGATGCTCAGAGAATATATTCCCTGTATTCAAAATGGTTGACACCTGCCACACAAATGCCTACATTCCATATTTCTATTCAAGCTATACAGGTGAAAATGCATCCAGACTTACCAATTCTAAAAAGATAATTGTTTTAGGTGCAGGCCCCATAAGAATCGGTCAGGGGGTAGAATTTGACTATTCCACAGTTCACGCTGTTACCACCATCAAAAAATCGGGCTATGAAGCTATTATAATCAATAATAACCCCGAAACTGTTTCAACCGACTATACTACAGCCGATAAGCTTTATTTTGAACCCCTCACTCCCGAAGATGTAATGAACATTGTTCATTTTGAAAAACCCGAAGGCGTTATATCATCTCTCGGCGGTCAGACAGCCATCAACCTTGCAGACCCATTAATGAAATTGGGCGTTAAAATCATCGGAACTGACTGCGAAGCAATAGAAAAAGCAGAAAACAGAGATTCCTTTGAAAAAATTCTCAAAGAATTAAATATTCCTCAGCCCTCAGGCAGAGCTGTTACCAAAATCGAAGATGGTGTCAAAGCTGCATCCGAAATCGGCTATCCTGTGCTTGTTCGTCCGAGCTTTGTTCTTGGCGGAAGAGCTATGCAGATTGTAGGTAATGAAGAAAAGCTTCGCCACTATCTCAAAACAGCTGTTGAAATAGACGAAGATAAGCCTGTTTTAGTTGATAAATATATCTCCGGCAAAGAAGTTGAAGTTGATGCCATCTGTGACGGAACCGATGTTTTCGTTCCCGGTATTATGGAGCTTATCGAGCGCACAGGCGTTCATAGCGGTGACTCCATAAGCGTATATCCAACATTCAGCGTTTCCGATAAGGTAAAAGGCACAATCCTCAGCTACACCAAAAAGCTTGGCCTTGGAATCGGCATAGTTGGTCTTTATAACATTCAGTTTATAGTTGACAAGGATGAAAATGTTTTTGTTATCGAAGTTAACCCCCGTTCATCAAGAACAGTTCCCTTCCTTTCAAAAGCCACAGGCTATAGCCTTGCTGATATTGCCACCGAGGTTATTATGGGTAAAACATTAAAAGAACAGGGTATCTTCGGAATATATCCTGCAGAAAAGAATCGCTGGTATGTAAAGGTTCCTGTGTTCTCATTCAATAAAATCCGTGGCCTTGATGCTTATCTCTCACCCGAAATGAAATCAACAGGTGAAGTTATATGCTATGACGATAAGTTAAACCGTGCAATGTATAAAGCACTTCAGGCATCCGGAATGAAGCTTCAGAATTATGGCACAGTTCTTGCAACAATTGCCGATGTGGATAAAGAGGAAGCACTTCCCTTAATTCGCCGCTTCTATAACCTTGGCTTCAACATTCAGGCAACAGCCGGCACAGGTGAATTTTTAAAGAACAATGGCATCCGCACTCATGTTCTTTCAAAAATCAGTGAAGGCAGTGAAGAAATTCCCGATGCTATCCGTCAGGGACACATTGCCTATATAATCAATACAAGCAATGTTGCCGGCTCTGATAATATCGTAAATGATGGTCACGACATCCGCAAGCTTGCCACAGAAAACAATGTAAACATCTTCACATCCCTTGACACAGTATCAGTTCTTCTGGATGTTTTGGAAGAAACAACTCTCTGCATATCAACAATAGATGCGTAAATAAAAAAACATTTTAGGGAATGCATTTTTGCATTCCCGTGTTTTGAAAGGAATTAAAAAATGCTTCAGTCAATTTTTACTGTAGAAGAAAATTTGAAAATCGCCAAAGATGTTATGAAAATGACCTTAACAGGCGATACCTCTCATATAACAGAATCAGGACAGTTTGTAAATATCAAGATTGATGGCCTGTTTTTAAGACGCCCCATATCAGTTTGTGATGTGGAGGGAAATTGTCTCACCCTTATCTATAAAATAGTAGGCGAGGGCACAGAGAAGATGGCAGAAATGCCCAAAGGCACAAAGCTCGATATTCTAACAGGTCTTGGCAATGGCTACGATTTAAGCCTTAGCGGAGATAGACCGCTTTTGGTTGGTGGTGGTGTTGGTGTTCCGCCAATGTATTATCTTTGCCGACTTCTTGTAAAGGAAGGTAAAAAGCCTTCTGTAATCCTTGGCTTTAATTCAAAAGACGATGTGTTCTATGAAGAAGAATTCAAAAAGCTTTCATCTGATGTAAGAGTTGCCACAGCTGATGGCAGCTATGGAATAAAAGGCTTTGTAACCGATGCCCTAAATGACCTTGACTATACCCACTTCTTTAGCTGCGGTCCTGAGCCTATGCTCAAAGCTCTCAGCGACAAAACCACAACAAGTGGTCAGCTAAGCTTTGAAGAAAGAATGGGTTGTGGTTTTGGTGCTTGCATGGGATGCTCCTGCAAAACAAAATATGGCAATAAGCGCATTTGTAAAGACGGTCCTGTGCTTATAAAGGAGGAAATAATATGGTAAACACAAAAGTAAACCTTTGCGGTCTTGATTTAGATAATCCCATTATTCCTGCCAGCGGCACTTTCGGTTTTGGTTATGAATTTGCTGAAATATATGATATAAATGTTCTCGGTTCCTTTTCTTTTAAAGGCACAACCTTAGAACCACGATTCGGAAACCCAACCCCAAGAATTGCTGAATGTACATCGGGTATGATAAATAGCGTAGGTCTTCAGAATCCCGGTGTTGATAAGGTTATATCCGAAGAACTTCCAAAGCTAAAAAAATGCTTCAATAAAAAGGTTATTGCAAATGTCGGAGGATTCTCTCTTGAAGAATACACCACAGTCTGCGAAAAGCTGGATAACCAGGAACAGGTCGGCATATTGGAAGTTAATATAAGTTGTCCTAATGTGCATAATGGCGGAATGAGCTTTGGCACAGATCCCCAGATGGCATATAAAGTCACAAAAGCAGTTAAGGA
>JAFSBJ010000179.1 GCA_017437345.1 Clostridia bacterium
TAGCTTTCGTTATAGCCGCTTCCATTTACTGAAGAATTAAGAATATCATCAAGACCGCAAACAATTTTAGCGCCTGCATTTTTGAGAATTCTCTTTGTGCGCTGACGGGTGTGGATATCGCAGGTTAAAACACAATCTGTGTAGGCTAGGATTTCCTTTGCCTGATTTGCAAAGATTATTTCAACCTCTGCGCCTTCTTCACGGATTATACCGGCATAGTAGTCTACATAGTCAATACCTGTGAATTCATGAGGATTAACACCAAAAAGATAACGATATTTTTCTAAGGTTAAAACATCAGAATAAGGATTAACCCCGGCTTCGTCGAGCTTATCTATGCTTACTAATTCATTTCCTACCTCATCGGACGGATAGCTAAGCATAAGAACAACTTTTTTACATCCTCTTGCAATACCTCTTAAGCATATAGCAAAACGGTTACGGGATAAAATGGGGAAAATAACACCAACTGTGCCGCCGCCAAGTTTAGCTTTAACATCAGATGCAATGTCATCAACAGTTGCATAGTTACCCTGAGCACGAGCCACAATGGATTCTGTGATGGAAATAACATCACGGTCGCGAAGACTAAAGCCTTCTATTTCACTAGCTTCAATAACACTATTGGCAACGATAGCCGCAAGGTCATCTCCTTCGCGGATTATAGGGCATCTTATACCTCTTGATACGGTGCCTACTCTTCTTTCATTTTCATTCATCGTTTTCACCCTTTTTTATTATAGTTTCGATTTAACAAATTCCAGAAAAATATCAGCCTATAACTCTTGTCCAGATTTCTGTGAGCTTAATATTTCTTTTTTTATTATAACTGAAAACTTCCATTTTTTCAAGAAAATTTTCACTCAAATCGGGGTAGCGTTGTTTATCATTTTTGACATTTTCGTCAAACATTTCCTTTGCTTTGGCATTTGCTGTTGAATAACCAATGTATTCGGCATTCATTTTTGCAATGTCGGGACGGGACATAAAATCAATGAATTTTTCAGCTTCTGCCTGGTGGGTGCTTGTGGTGGGAACAGCCATGCAGTCAAACCAGAGATTTGAACCTTCTTCAGGAATAGCATAGGCAAGGTCGGGATTCTGATTTATGCAGTAATATGCATCACCTGACCACACGATAGCAAGAGCCGCACCATTATTTATCATATTATCCTTTATTTCATCACCGCAATATGCCTTAACGAGCTTCTTCTGTTCGATAAGAGCCTCCTGGGCTATTTTTAATTCAGCATCATTATCGCTGTTCATTGAAAAACCGCACTTTTTGAGAGCTATGGAAACCATATCTCTTTCCTGATTGAGCATATAGATATTGTCTTTATATTTTGAATCCCAGAGGATATCCCAGCTTTTAACTTCTTCTTTTACCATTTTCTTATTGTAAAGAATACCCATTGTACCCCACATATATGGAACACTATATTCTCCCTTGGGATCAAAAGGAAGATTCTTCATATTGCTGTCGATATTTTCTGCGTTTGGAATATTATCAAAATTAAGCTTATTGATTTTACCCTCGTCAATCATCTGCTCAAGCATATATTCCGAAGGGAAAATAACATCATAGGGAGATGCCTTACTTGAAACCTTCATATACATATCTTCATTTGAATCATACCATTCATAGATAACCTTTATATCTGGATTTTCTTTTTCAAACATTGATACAACATCGGGATGAATGTAGTCACCAACATTATAAACAAAAAGCTTGGTTTTTGAAGAGCATCCTGCAAAGGAAAATGTGGCTGAAAAAGCAATGAATACAACTAAAGCAATTGAGATTATTTTTTTCATTTATTTATCCTCCTATCCAAAGAAAGAAATGGGTTCATTTGATTTTTTTGATGAGCGTTTGTTTATTACAAAAAGCAGAACCGCTATAAGAATAAACATAACAGTTGAAAGAGCATTATACATTGGATTCGGACCTGTTCGTCCGGAATATATAAACATTGAAAGATTCTGCACACCATAACCTGTGGTGAAATTACTAATTACAAAATCATCTAAAGACAGAGTGAATGATATTAAAAGTCCATTTACTATGCCCGGCTTTATTTCAGGAATTATAACCTTTCGAAAAGCATAAAGCGGTTTTGCTCCAAGATCAAGAGCTGCTTCATAGAGAGCTGTGTCGAGCTGCATAAGCTTTGGAAGTACAGAAACTATTACATATGGAA
>JAFSBJ010000180.1 GCA_017437345.1 Clostridia bacterium
ATTTTCTTTCCTTCATATGTGGCGCACACTCCAAGCCCTGCCATATTTGTAAAATCGCTGATACCGTCAAAGGCTTTAATTCCATCGTAATCCTTTATCGACTTTGCAACAGGGTGGTCGCTGTAGAATTCAGCAATAGATGCCAGCCTTATAAGCTCATCGGTGTTGCAGTTTTCAGAATGAATTTCGCTGACGGTAAAATTCCCCTTGGTAAGGGTTCCGGTTTTGTCAAAAACAATGGTTTCAAGCTTTCCCAAAAGCTCAAGATAGTTTGCACCTTTAATGAGTATTCCGTGTTTTGAAGCACATCCGATAGATGCAAAAAAACCAAGCGGCACCGAAATCACAAGCGCACATGGGCAGGATATAACCAAAAATATCAATGCTCTTTTAAACCACAGAGCAAATGAACCTGTAAATAATGGCGGTATAAACGCTGTTAAAACAGCGCAGATAACCACAAATGGCGTATACACAGAAGAAAACCTTGTTATAAATTTTTCACTTTTAGCTTTGTTAAAGCCCGAGTTTTCCACAAGCTCTAAAATCTTTGAAACTGTGGAATTCTCAAAGCTTTTTGTAACCTTTATCTTAAGATTGGATGTAAGATTTATGCTTCCGCTTAGTATTTCTTCTCCCGGGCAGGCATCTTTTGGAATACTTTCTCCTGTGAGCGATGCCATATCAAGGCTGGAGGCTCCTTCAATTATAATTCCGTCAAGGGGAACCTTCTCTCCCGGCTTTACCACAATCACATCACCGGGCTCAACCTCAAAAGGATCAACTATAGTCAGCTCTCCGTCTTTTTCAATATTGGCATATTCCGGGCAGATATCCATTAAATCTTTTATTGACTTGCGGCTCTTTGCCACAGCATAGCTCTGAAAAAATTCTCCCACCTGATAAAAAAGCATAACTGCCACACACTCTGTGTAGTCACCAAGGATATAAGCTCCTATTGTTGCAATGCACATAAGAAAGTTTTCATCAAAAACTTTTCCCTTTCTTATGTTTTTATAGGCATTGGAAAGTACCTTATGTCCAAGGATAATATATGCTGTTGTGAGAAGCACAATTTCAAATATCTTGTCAAGAAGGAAAAAATAATTTAAAACTAAAACAGCTGCAAATAAAACAGAGCCTGCAATTATATTTATTCCAAGCTTTTTTTGTGATTTTGAAAGTGTCATTTTAAAACCCTCTTATTCTGCACACACATCGGGGAATTTCTTTTTTCCAAGCTCAATAGCATTTTTAATTGCGTCTTCACTCTCGGCAGTTACTATCATTTTTTCTAATATAAAGTTCATTTTTGCATCTTCAATGCCTTCGGCATTTTTAATAATCTTTTCAAATTCTGCAGCGCAGTGTCCACAGTCAAGACCTGTTACCTTAATCATCTTTTTCATAATTTATCATTCCTTTATTAATTATTCTGATATATGCTCCATGCCCATTCCGATTATAGTTCTCACATGGTCATCCGAAAGACTGTAAAACACAGTTTTTCCCTCCCGGCGGAATTTAACAAGCTTTGCCTGCTTTAAAACTCTCAGCTGATGGGAGATAGCAGAGGTTGTCATTGAAAGAAGCTGCGCTATATCACAAACACACATCTCTTCTTCAAAAAGACAATAAAGAATTTTAATTCTTGTGCTGTCGGCAAAAACCTTGTATAGTTCAGCTAAATCATATAGCATGATTTCGTCGGGCATATCTTTTTTTACTCTTTCCACAAGCTCATCATGAGCATGCATATATTCGCAGGAAGGAGTTTCGTTTGCCATAATTCATCATCCTTTCATTTGAACATCTGTTCAATTGTTATTATATGTCATTATTGCCTGAATGTCAATATATTTACATTAAAATTACAAATATTTTATATACGTTTTATTCCATATAAGCTTATGATATAATGAAGAAAAAGCGCAGGGAATATTGAGCATATTTCCGAGCATTTTGACGAAATTATATCGAAAATTTGTATTTCCAAAACGAGTTCGGATAATACTCCAATGGCTAGCCATTGGAGTATTAAAAAAGAAAGGATTGATTTTTATGAAAAAATTAAGTCTGGTAGCATTAATCATTGTATCTCTTATTTTGTCGGCATCGGTATTTGCTCTTGAAGCTCCAAATCCGGCAGGCAATCCTCCTGATTATTATCTTGAATCAGATGGCACCATAACAATGCGCTCAGAAATGGGACAGCTTGGTGATATGGGAATAATGAGCGATGGAGATATGAGAATAAGTCCATTTGAAACAATAACCCGTGGTGAAATGGCAAGAATAATCACTCAGATTGATGGCTATGATGATTTAGAAGTTTTTAAAATTACCGGTGAAAAGAAAACATGTGATTTTATTGATGTATCTTCAAAAAATCCATATTTTTCATCTATAAACTATGTTTCCGCACAAGGAATTAAAATTATGAATGGCTATGGAAATGATTTATTCCTTCCCGATAAAGATATTACATATAGTGAAGCGGTGAAAACAATTATAACTGCTCTTGGTTATGAGCCATTGGCCCTCCAGAAGGGTGGCTATCCTCAGGGGTATCTTGATGTTGCAAATGAGCTAGGCATAATTCTTTATCCCCATGCTGAGGATCATAATATAATAGGGCAGGAGCTTTGCGATATAATACATAAATCACTTGATGTTCCTTTAATGAAGCAAAATGGCTTTGGAGCAGTTGTGAGCTATGTGGTGATGGATGGCAATAATGGAACTGAGCTTCAAACTCTTAGAATAATGCGTGAAGCAAAATAACTAAATAAAGTAATTAAAGCTGTTTTTTATCTCTTTCCAGTGATGAAAAACAGCTTTTTTATAATATAGGAAATTACGCGCAGTTGTGCGTAATTTTGCATATTTCAAAAAAGTGTACCTTTTTGCCCCCAAGAAAGGGGGCTAGGGGGTTGAAGTGTTGAAAACACTTTTTTATTTGACAAATAAATAGCTCTATGTTATAATTTGAAAATGATACTCACTATCAAATTGAGGTGGCGCTATGGATAATAAAAGCTATAAAACCAGGCAGAGAGAAATTCTTCTTGAGTTTTTCAAATCAAATAGCGATAAATGCTTTCTTGCTAAAGATATAATAAAGAATTCTTCAATAGTTCTCGGCGAGGCAACAATCTATCGCACCCTTGCAAAGTTTGTTGAGGAAGGTGTTTTGAAAAAATTCATATCTCCATCAGGTGAGGGAAGCTACTATCAGTATAACGAATGTAGCCACGGATGCAGCTCTCATTTTCATCTCAGATGTGTTCATTGCGGCAATCTTTTTCATATGGATTGCTTATTTTTAAAAGATATGACAAGCCATA
>JAFSBJ010000018.1 GCA_017437345.1 Clostridia bacterium
AAAAACTATAGGTCTTTTAACTCTTATGGCTCAGGCAGGACTTCACATTCCTGCAAATGAAGGCTCGGAGATTGCAATATTCAAAAAGGTTTTTGCCGATATAGGCGATGAGCAGAGCATAGAGCAAAGCCTTTCAACCTTTTCATCTCATATGGTAAATATTGTGGATATTTTATCTGAAGCCGACGAAAATTCTCTTTGTCTTTTTGATGAATTGGGTGCAGGAACCGACCCTGTTGAAGGTGCATCCCTTGCTGTGAGCATTTTGGAAAGGGTTCGCCTTTTAGGAGCAAAAACTGCCGCCACAACCCACTATAGCGAACTCAAAACCTACGCTATGACAACAAAAAGAGTTGAAAATGCATCATGTGAATTCAATGTGGATACCCTTCGTCCCACCTATCGCCTTTTAATCGGTATTCCCGGAAAGAGTAATGCCTTTGCTATTTCCAAAAGGCTCGGCCTTGATGATGACATCATTGAAAACGCAAAAAACTATATTACTGCGGAAAATATTAAATTTGAAGATATTTTAACTCAGCTTGAAAAGAACCGTCAGGAAGCTGAGGAGATGAGGGAAAGCGCAAGAGAATATAAAAAGGAAACAGAAAGATTAAAATCCGACACAGCTCTTAAGAATAAACAGCTCCGCGATAAAACCGACAAAATAATTGAACGGGCAAGAATGGAAGCCAAAGATATTTTAGAAGAAGCAAAAAAAGAAGCCGACGAGGTTTTAAGGCAGGCTCGCGCCCTTCAGCTTGAAGCCGACAAGGCAAAAAAACTAAAAGATATGGAAAATGCCCGCAATAAGCTCAATGAAAAGGCTAAGGCAAATTCACAAAAGCTTTCCGAATCAATGTTTTCTGCCAAAGAAAGCTACGAATCGCCCAAATCAGTTAAGCTTGGAGAAGATGTTGAAATTGTTGCAATGCACCAGACGGGCTCAGTTGTTACCCTTCCTGATGACAAGGGAGATTTTATGGTTAAGGTTGGAATAATGAAATTAAAAACCAATCTTAAGGATGTCCGAAGGAAAAAAGATGAAACCTCTTCCAAAACCAAAAAGGTGAAATCCGGTGCAGCTTCAGGCACCATCTCAAAGACTATGAGTCTTTCGAGTGAGGTTGATGTGAGGGGAGAAACTGTTGACACAGCAGTTATGATAATAGATAAATTCTTAGATGATGCTCTTATGTCGTCACTTTCCCAGGTGCGCATAATCCACGGAAAGGGCACAGGTCAGCTGAGAGCAGGAATTCATAGCTATCTAAGGCGTCTTTCTTATGTTAAAGCTTTTCGTTTAGGAACCTTTGGCGAAGGAGATTCGGGAGTTACCGTGGTGGAATTTAAATAATAGATAAGAGTGAATAGAGAATAGTGAATAGAAATGGTTCAAAGCCGCCTATAGCGGCTTTGTTCCGATTCTATTATCTCTTCTCTTTTCTCTCTTCACTGTTATTGTTTAATGGCATCGAGCCATTAAACAATAATTTACAATATTTATCTCAGAATGGTAAAATCACATATTTCATTAAAAATATATTGATTTTTGAATAGCTTTTTGATATAATATTGTATTGTATGGAGTGCAGTTTAAATTCTGCCCCAAACAGAAGAAAATGTATAATGGAGTGATAGTTTTGAAAGAAGAAATAAATCTTGTCAAAATTCTGGAAATCATACTCAAGCTGTGGTGGTTTGTGCTGATATTTGCAATCATCGGCGGTCTTGTGGCTTTTTCTATAAGTTCTTTTCTTATGACAGCTCAATATACTTCGGTTGCAAGAGTATATGTTGACGGTGGCGCTCAGAAAGCAACAGGAAGCGGTACAACCTATAACGAACTTACCACAAACACCCGTCTTGTAAGCACATATATCGAAGTTCTCTGCGGTGATACTTATCTTAATTCTATCTCAAGAAAAGCGAAAAAACAGGATTATAACATAAGCGGTCAGCAGATAAAAGGCAATATCACAATGAATTCTGCCAATGAAACAGAAATTCTTGAAATCAAATATTCCGACATATCCCCCGAAAGAGCTCAGGCAATTCTGCAGCTTATATTAGATAATGCTCAAAGGGAAATCAACCGTATAATAAGCGGATGTCAGGTAAATGTTGTGGATAATGCATCTCTTCCCACAACAACTTCGTCTCCCAATGTTAAGCAAAATACCTTTATTGGTATATTTGTCGGAGTTGTTTTAGGTATTGCAATAATTTTTATAAGAGAGCTTCTCGATACAAGAATAAAAGATGAAGACGATCTTAAAAACAGATATAATATTCCTGTGTTAGGTGTTATACCTAATCTGGATGTAGACTAAGGAGGTAGTGCGAGATGAGTAAGAAAATAAAAAATATCAACATAAGCTCTGATACCTCTGATGCTCTTGAGAGAAAAAGCAGTGAAAAGAGAATTATAAATTCACAAACATCCTTTGAAATTATTGAAGCCTACAAAGCAACAAGAACCAATGTAATGTTTTCTCTCAACAATGAAAAGGGATGCAAAAAGGTTGTTATCACATCTCCCACATCCGGTGAAGGCAAGACCACAACATGCATAAACCTTGCATGCACTTTTGCTGAAACAGGCGCAAAGGTTCTTATTATTGATTCCGACTTAAGAGCGCCCAGACTTCATAAATATCTTAAGCTCACAAACGAAAAAGGTCTTTCAAATGTTCTGGCAGGTTTTAATGAGGTTGATGAATGTCTTTTAAAGACAGAACGCGAAAATCTCGATTGTCTCACATCCGGCCCTATTCCTCCAAACCCTGTTGAGCTTGTTTCGGCGGACAGTATGAAGGAATTAATGGTCAATTTAAGCCAGAGATATGACTATATATTCATTGATACTCCTCCTCTTAATATCGTTACAGAGGCGCTTATCCTTTCAAAATATGCCACAGGGGTAATTGTTGTAACCCGTCAGAAATACACAATGTATAAAATGGTTGAAAGAGCCATAAACTCATTAAAATTTGCCAATGCAAAAATAATCGGCTTTGTTATGAATGATGTTGAAGAGAACAAATATGTTTACGGTGGCTACAGAGTAAACGGTGGTTATCGTTATGGTAACAAGAGAAGCCGCTATGTGCGTTATGGCTACTATGGAGTTGACAACAGTCAGGCAAGTGCTGCTAAAGCTAAGGAAAACAAGGAAAGTAAAGAAACAAGCGAAAAGAAATAATGTGAGGTAAAACCAATGGAAAGCTCCGCTTTTGATTTTGTTGATTTTCATTCTCACATACTCCCCGGAATAGACGATGGTTCGGATAGCCTTGAAACATCCCTCAGGATGCTTGGCGTTTTAAAGGAGCAGGGGGTTGGGAAAGTTATTGCCACATCTCATTACTATAGCTTTCGCGAAACAACATCCGAATTTATCTCCAGACGAGACGATGCGCTCTATAAGCTGTGCAGGCATATAAACGAGCAGGATCTCGACCTTCCTGAAATAATATCCGGTGCTGAGGTAAGGCTTTTTCCCGATATAAGTAAAGACGAAAATCTTCCGGCGCTTTGCATCGACGGAACAAAAAACATCCTGATAGAAATGCCCTATACCACCTGGTCGGGCTGGATGTATAACGAGATATATGCTCTCATAACAAAAGGCTACACCCCCATAATGGCTCACATTGAAAGGTTTTTGGGCCCTGTGAGTGAAAAGGAAATTATGGGAAAGCTTTTAACAATGGATGTTCTGGTTCAGTGCAATGCAGATTCCTTTATGGAATGGAAAGCACGCAGGTTTATTAAAAAACTTATAAAGCAAGGTCGGTTAACCGTTATTGGTTCCGATTGCCATAACCTTGGTAGCAGAATATCGCACCTTGATAATGCCATAGAATATATAAATAAAAAATATGGTGACGAATATCTTAGTGTGATAATGAAAAACGCAAATTATTTAATAGGTAAATAAGAATTAAAAAAGCCTATGTATAATATAAATTATACATAGGCTTTTTCATCTTGCTGAAAAGTGAATAAAAGGAGGAAATCCGTCTTACGGGACGGATTTCAACCAATTCTTTTCTTTCTTCTCTATTATCTTTTATCTGCCTGTATTTTATGCAGGCACCGGGGTTTTTATGTTAGGAATAATATGGCTTTTCATTATAATTTTATCCTGTGGCTATGGAGTTTTTTCAGGAAATACTGCCGGAATCGGTGAGGCCTTCTTTTCAGGGGCCGAAGGATGCGTGTCTTTTATTTTAAAAACAGGGAGTATAATGGTTTTGTGGCAAGGGGTTTTGAATGTGGCGCATAAAAGCGGCATTTCTCAAAGCATCGCAAAGCTTCTTGGCGCTCCCATAGCTTTTCTATTTAGGGAAGTAAAAAAAGGAAGCAAGGAAGCACAGCTTATAGCTAATAATATAACTGCAAATATTCTTGGTCTGTCAAACGCCGCCACACCAAGCGGAATGGAAGCTATGAAGGAGCTTTCAAAAAAGTCGAAAAATGCTGTTGCCACAGACGATATGTGCCTCTTTGCAGTTTTAAACACAGCCTCCCTTCAGCTTATTCCTTCAACTCTCATTGCCATGAGGCAAAGCTATGGCAGCCAAGCGCCAGGGGAGATAATTGTGCCTGTGTGGATAGCATCGTCGCTAACTGTTATCTTTGCCATCATAATGGCAAAGCTTTTTTCAAAGGGAGGGCATATATGATAGCTCAGATAGGAACTCTCTGTATTCCCCTTATGATATGCCTGGTGCTTTTAGTAGGGCATATAAAGGGGATAAATGTGTATCAGGAGTTTACAGAAGGAATTGTAAATGGGGTTAAATCCGTCTGGTCTGTTTTTCCTTCGCTCTTTGCTCTCTTTGTTGCAATAAGTGTTTTCAGGGCATCGGGGTTTGTAGATTTTATATCCCGCCTTATGTCGCCCTTATGTGATTTAATCCATTTTCCGTCGGAGCTTTTGCCCTTTGCCCTTTTAAGACCTGTTTCCGGGAGTGGTTCTCTTGCAATGGCATCGGATATTTTTAATGCCTTCGGCACAGATTCGCTCATAGGCAGAGCAGCATCTGTTATGATGGCATCAACTGAAACCACTCTCTATACGATAGCTGTTTATTTTGGAGCAAGCGGCACAAAAAATATCCGCTATAGCTTAAAATGCGGACTTCTGGCGGATTTATTCAGTGCCATCGTTTCCATTCTTATTTGCAGATGGTATTTTAATTGAGTAAAAATATGTTGAATCAGTGAAGAAAATGTTGTATAATATATTTAAGGTAAGACTTAAAACAGTGTAAAAGCTGGGCGGTTATGCCATCATCTCCTTGAAAGGGGGTGATAGCTATGGATATTGAATACATAATTTCATTTATGATTATTCTGTTACTATTAGTAATTTCCATAAAAAAATAACACGCCCCGTCAAAGTCGTGTTATTTTAAAAAATTAACTGTCTTTGGCAT
>JAFSBJ010000181.1 GCA_017437345.1 Clostridia bacterium
AAAAACAATAAAAAAGCCATTACTAAAGGTAATGGTCTCTATTGGATAAATAAAGAGCTTGAAGAAGAAGGAAAAACTCCTGCAACCTTCACAGAAGAAGGCTGCTTCCCCGGCGAACCCGGAGAAGGTAAGTATTTCACAAGCTTCAATGAAGTTCTTATGGCATATGATGAAGGAGTTCTCGGTCTCCATGCTCCTATAAAGGTTATAAATACCAAGGAAATTGACGGACAGACCGTTTCCGGCATCATTGATGCGACCTGCGGTAAAATTATTTTCAATGAAAATATTCCTCAGGATATTCGTCTCGTAGACAGAAGCGTTGAAGGACCTCTTACCCTCGAAATCGGCATGAATTTTGTAGCCGATAAAAAAGGTCTTGGAAAAATCTTTGATAATTGCATCAAAGAACATGGCACCACAGTTACTGCAGGCGTTCTTGACCACATCAAAGCCCTTGGCTATAAGTTCTCCACAAAAGGTGCACTCACAATTTCTGTTTCCGATATTATCATCCCCGAAACAAAGCAGGCTCATCTTGATACTGCTGAAACAAAGGTTGATAAAATCACCAAACAGTATAAGCGCGGTATGATAACCGACGAAGAAAGATATGCAAAGGTTATTGATGCATGGAATGAAGCTGCAGGAAATATTTCAGATGACCTTATTGATAATCTTGACCAGTATAACCCCATCTATATGATGGCAACCTCCGGTGCCAGAGGTAGTAAAGACCAGATCAAACAGCTTGCAGGTATGCGTGGTCTTATGGCTGATACCTCAGGTCGTGCGATTGAAATTCCTATCAAGGCAAACTTCCGTGAAGGTCTTAATGTTCTTGAATACTTTATTTCATCTCACGGTACCAGAAAAGGTCTTGCCGATACAGCTCTTCGTACAGCTGACTCCGGTTACCTCACAAGAAGACTTGTTGATGTATCCCAGGATGTTATTATCCGCGAAGAAGACTGTGGTATCAAATCCGGTGTTGTTGTTAAATCCATCACCGATGGTAACGAAGTTATCGAAGGCTTAAAAGACAGACTCAATGGCAGAGTATCACTTAACGATGTTGTAAATCCCGAAACAGGAGAAGTAATAGTTAAAGCTGATGAACTCATTGATGAAGATATCGCAAAACGCATTGTTGATGCAGGCATAGAAGAAGTTGAAATCCGTAGTATACTCACATGTAAGGCACGCATAGGCGTGTGTGCAAAATGTTATGGTTCCAACCTCTCCACAGCACAGCTTGTAAATGCCGGCGAAGCTGTTGGTATCATAGCTGCTCAGTCTATCGGTGAACCCGGTACACAGCTTACAATGAGAACCTTCCACACCGGTGGTGTTGCGGGTGATGATATCACTCAGGGTCTCCCCAGAGTTGAAGAACTTTTCGAAGCTCGTAAACCTAAGGGTGTTGCAATTCTTGCAAATGAAGATGGAACAGTTAAAATTGAAGAAAACAAGAAGAAGAGAGAAGTTGTTATTACTGATGAAAATGGTGTAACAAATAACTATCTCATTCCCTACGGTTCCCGTCTCAAAGTTACAGACGGACAGGCGGTTAAAGCCGGTGATGAACTCACAGAAGGCTCTATCTACCCTCAGGATCTCTTAGCTATAAAAGGTAAGATTTCTGCTCAGGCAGGTTTAACCGCTGTAACTGATTACCTCACCCGTGAGGTACAGAGAGTGTATCGTCTCCAGGGTATCGATATCAACGATAAACATATCGAAGTTATCGTTCGTCAGATGATAAGAAAAGTTAAAATTGAAGATCCCGGTCAGAGTGATCTCTTAATTGGCTCAATGGTTGACCGCAGTGAATTTGAAGAAGTTTGCGAAAAAATGGCAGCTGAGGGCAAACAGGAACCCACCAGCAAGCCCGTGCTTCTTGGTATCACCAAAACAGCTCTTGCAACAGACTCCTTCCTCTCCGCTGCTTCCTTCCAGGAAACAACCAGAGTTCTCACCGATGCGGCAATCAAAGGCAAAAAAGATCCTCTTGTTGGTCTTAAAGAAAATGTTATCATCGGTAAACTCATCCCTGCAGGTACAGGTCTTCCTGTATATCAGAATGTTGAAGTTGTAACTCCAATCATTCATGCAGAGGATTATATGGAAACTAAATAAAAATCTTAAAAGACTGCGAAATTTTTTCGCAGTCTTTTTTGGCTTTTTTAAATAAAACTCCTTGACAAATACACTATTGTTTGATATAATATTTTCTTGTGAGATGTGCTGTTGTAGCTCAGCAGGTAGAGCACTTCCTTGGTAAGGAAGAGGTCGGCAGTTCAAGTCTGCTCAACAGCTTAAAAAAAAGAACGCAATTTGCGTTCTTTTTTTTGTGTTTGTGTCCGCAGGACACAACATCATTTGACCGCTTGCGGTCAACACTGTTTCAGGCGAAGCCTGAACATCATTAAGTCTTTACCGGACACAAAATGAGGTTGTGCTCCCGCACCTTTTTGTTTCTGCTTTTTAAAAAGAAATGACAATTTTCTTATCGAGAGTTGTCGTTTCTTTTATTCTCTTTACATGTTTTTCTGCCATAATCTATCTGCGCCATTAATTCTATGCACAATTGTACATTATCTGAGCAGTATTATCAATGGTAAAATAAATATTTTTGTTTTAGGAGTTTTATTATTTATTTCTATATTTTGGCAAAGCTTTTTACCGCTTTCAAACACATAAATTAAATTATGTGTTCCCTCACCGAGATTATATATTATATATTATATCTGAATCAGGGTATATGTCTGTCATTGAAGCAGAATATTCGTTTGTCATATCTCTTGCTTGTGTTTTAAAGGGAATATCTATCTTGCTGTCTGCTTCAATTTTAATAAGAGCATCTCTGTAATTTTTAACAAGAACCTTTATGTCTTTCTTTTTGTCTGCAAAAAGAGTATCGCTTTTAGGGGATAATTCATATCGCAATTCCTTTGCTAAACCCTTGTTTTCAACATAAAAAATTTCTGTGCCATCTTTAAAATGATGACGGAATTTGATTATATTTGTTCCTTTCATTAAATACATAGGCACTGTCATTTTGTTCTTTCCGTGGAGTAGCCCTTGCATAAAACCACAGGTATCACCATTAGGATATGTAATATCTATTCTTATATAAGCCTCCCAGTCATCGTGGGCATAGCCTATGTCAATATCATAATATCCGTCTTTTTCTGCAGAAAGCCCCATTTTAAAAAATGCTCATTGGTTTTAAAAAGTAAGCCTTCAGGGGTTTTTATTGCATTAGTCTCAATAATATTATTCATCTGTGCCTCCATCATTATTTATGATTAAACATAATATACAATTCATTATATTACATGTAGCAGGATAAGTCCATTGTATATACTGCCAAATAAATATATTATCTTGCAAGAATTAATCTACATTCCCTTTTTTCGCTAATACTATTTATTTAAATAATCCTCAAGTATCTTTGCAGCATCATAAACCAAACAGTCGCAAGGCCTTTTTTCATAATACTGCTTGTTTCTCTCATCTGGAATATGTGTGCTCTTTTCAAGTCCTGTCAAAACCTTGCAGATTATAGAACCGTTCTTTTTTTCAAATTCTCCGGCAAGCTTCTGAATGAGTTTATAGTGCTCCGCCTTTTCTTCCTTTGCTTTTGGCGAAATATATCCGTTTTTAAGCCCTGCAATAATGCACATTCCGCTGACAGCTCCGCAAACCTCTCTTAATCTGCCAATTCCACCGCCAAATGAAGAAGCAATTAAAAGAGCTGTTTCTTTGTCTAAATTAACCTCGTCGCAAAATGCCAGCACAACAGCCTGGCAGCAATTATATCCCTCTTTAAAAAATCTTTGAGCAAGCTCCGCTTTAGTCATATTTTATTATCTCCTTTTTGCAAAATAAATAGTGTCAATGCCTTCGCCTCTGTCGTTTTCAACAGTGGCAATGGTTTCAAAATCAAATTTGGATAGAATCCTTATATGTGCTGCATTTGTCGACCATGTTCTTGTAAAGATGCCTGAATCCTTGTAGATGTTAAAAAGATTTTCATAAAGTGTCTGAGTAACTTTTTGTCCTCTGTATTCAGGTCGCATAATAAGTGTTGAAAGGTAGATATTTGGCAGGTCTTCTTTGAAAATCTTATCATTTGTAAAATTCTCCTTAAAATAAACAAATGAAACAAGAATTTCACCATCAAGGCAAACCATAAACCTCTGTTTTTTCATTTCTTCAAAATAGCTCTTTAATCCGTCGATGCTTCCCTGAGATGATGTAAGGTCTTTCTGGGTTGTTGAGCTTCTGGAGGAAAGGGGAGGAATAAAGTCTTTGTCACCTGCAATCATCATTTCAAAAATCTGATCGTAATATTTTTCCTGCTCTTTTGTTGTAAGTAGTTTATATATTCCATTTTAAAAGCTCCTTTGTTTGATTCTTATTAATTTTTATAAGGTTCTTGGTAATACTTTTCGTTTATAAAAGCATTTTCGTGAAAATAATAATAATTTTATCATAAATATATTATAAAATCAACAATTTCTAAAACTCAACCTAAAGTTGAGTTTTTTTGCCAATTTTTTTCAAAAAATGTCTTTATAGTTGAAACATTTTTGTGTATAATGATAATATACCATTATATAATGAGGTGACTATAATGCACGAATTTCAGGCGGAAAAATTAAAATCACTCAGAAAAAAACAGGGAATAACCCAGCTTGAGCTTTCTTCTATGCTCGGCGTCAGCGACAGAGCTGTTTCAAAGTGGGAAAAAGGTGTGTCAGCGCCTTCAGCGAAGCATCTTTTTGTTTTGGGAAAGATATTTAATATCTCTGTTGAATATTTCTTTGGCGGAAAAAAAGATGAAGAAGCTCCAGGCTCAGGAAAGAGAATGGAGTCGTTAAAAGAACTCTATAAAATAGGCAGAGGCCCTTCAAGCTCCCATACAATAGGTCCTGAAAAAGCGTGTATGATACTAAAGGACAGAAATCCTGATGCAGATAAATTTAAAGTCGTTCTCTATGGCTCTCTTGCCAAAACAGGAAAAGGCCACGGAAGCGATGTTGTAATAAAGAAAACTTTTGCACCAAAGGAATGTGAGGTTGAGTTCAATTATCTTGAAGCCAAGCTACCTCATCCCAATACAATGGATATCTTCGCTATAAAAGGTGGAAAAGTATCCGATAAAGCAAGAGTTCTCAGCGTTGGTGGCGGAAGCATTGTTTTTGAAAAAAGCCTTCATAATATTCCCAATAAACCCTACAGACTCAGCAGCTTTTCCGATATTGCCGACTACTGCAAGGAAAATCAGATTCGCCTTTGGGAATTTGCTCTTGAAAATGAAGATGACGATTTTTATGAATATATGAAAAAAGCCTGGGAAACAATGAAAAAATCAATTAAAAATGGTCTTAAAGATGAAGGCATTCTCCCCGGTGGTCTTAATGTTCAGAAAAAAGCAAAATCCCTTATAGAAAGTCAGCATGTGGATGAAACCCGTGAAACCCGCGAAAATAGAATGGTTTGTGCCTATGCATTTGCTGTAAGCGAGCAAAATGCTGCGGGCGAAACCATTGTCACAGCACCAACCTGCGGTGCGGCAGGTGTTGTTCCTGCAGTCCTTTATTATCAGCAGCATAAAAGTAATTATAGTGACGATGAAATAATAAAAGCTCTTATAAGTGCAGGTCTAATAGGCAATCTTATAAAAACCAATGCATCAATATCAGGTGCCGAATGTGGTTGCCAGGCAGAGGTGGGAAGTGCCTGTGCAATGGCGTCAGCTGCTCTTGCAGAGCTGTTTGGCCTTAGTATCGACAAAATAGAATATGCCGCCGAAATCGCAATAGAGCATCATCTTGGTTTAACCTGCGATCCAATATGCGGTCTTGTGCAGATTCCCTGCATAGAGAGAAATGCTGTTGCGGCAATGAGAGCAATAAATGCAGTAAACCTTGCAAGCTTTCTTTGGGACAGCAGAAAAATATCTTTCGATAAAGTTGTTCAGACAATGAAAGAAACAGGTCATGATCTTTCTTCCTCCTATAAGGAAACATCAGAAGCAGGTCTTGCAAAAATCAACCTGTAAAGCTGAATTAAATATCAAAAAATCAAAACTGTTTTCTTACTTAAAATAAGAAGGCAGTTTTTTATATATAAAATTATAAATAAAGTGTCTTTTTTTGTATTGTGTCTTTGCATAAACTGTGCTATAATCCTTGTAAATATATCAGTAACCTGAACGAAGCTATCCGAACCAGCCTCGAAGCCTTGAAAATAGTGCTTTTCTTTGTTGCAAGTTTTCGCCATACCTCGTATTGTCAAAAACTTCCGCCTCGAAAAGACACGCATTTTCAAGGCTTGGAGGTTCAATGAATTTTTGAATTAGCAAATTTAAGATAGAATGAGGCAAAAGCGCAGGGAATACTCACCATATTTCCGAGCATTTTAACGAAATTATATTTGAAATTTGCAACTCAAAAACCGGTTTGGATAACTCCGTTCAGGTTAACTACATAAAAGGAGTTTTTGTTATGGAACACAAGGTTTTACAAAGATATCCGATAGGTAATAAGCGTTTCAACTGGAAACAGAAAGACTATGTTCTTTCAACCTTTGCAGGCTTTCCTTAAAGTAATACCCATGAAGGCGATGTGGATGTTGTAGCCGACAGATACGCCAAATACCATAAAGAGGGCGGCTTCAACCTTATGGAGCTTGGCTGGGTTCACCACGAAGGCGCCTGGGCTGCTGTTGAAGCTTGTGAAAAAATGAAATCAATCTTATCTTCCAGGATCTCAGCATGATTGGAGGAATGAGCTTCCACTATGCCGATCGCCACTGCACCCGCGAAGAGATTAAAGCTGTTGTAGATAAAATAAAAGATAAGAAATATACCATAGGCTACTATGTGTGGGATGAACCTCAGTCAGATGCACAAATGGACGAAGCAAGACGCCAGATGGACATTCTCCAGGAACTCGACCCCGATGCACTCTTTTTCACAGTTGCTGTTCCTGACTATAATCCCGATCCCGACAGAAGAATAAATCTTGGAACCAACACCCGTCTTCTTGGTGATACCTGGGAAAATGGAAAATATCCTTTATATCTTGAAAGATTTGCTCAAAAAATGGATCCTCCGGTAATGAGCTTCGACTATTATCCTGTGGGCGATTATTTTAATGTTTGGCCCGGTCACAAATATAACTACGAAAATCAGCTTGATGATAGCTTTATGTTCCTTTCTATGGCAGCAAACAGAGATGTTGCCAAAAAACATAACATCCCATTCTGGTTCTACTATCAGGGCTATAAGCTCTATAAATGCACCAAGGAAGAAGACTTCATATTCCCAATGGTACGCACATTTATGTATGCTGCTGTTTTATATGGAGCAAAAGGTCTCCAGAACTATGCCACAGGTGAAAAGGGCAACCGTTTCTTAAATCCCGACGGTTCAAAGGGCGATTTCTATGAAGAACAGAAGAAAATTAACATTGAAATCGTAAATCTAGGAAACACCTTTATGGCTCTTGATTCAAAGCTTATTATTCATTCATCCGACCTTCTTCCCGGTTGCGAATATACAAAGCCCTATTTCAATAGCATTGAAGAAAGTGAAATCTTTAAGTGTGAGCTTCCAAAGAGATGCTCTGTTGGTGAGCTTGAAGATAAATATGGCAACAGATATGCAGTTATTCTTAATCGTGACTATGAAAAGACAGCTCAGATAGCTCTTGATTTAAAAGATAGCTTTAGAGTGTATGAAGTAAGCAAAGAAGATGGCAAGCAGAGAGTTATCTTTGATGGCATAAATAAGCTTGGCTTATCTCTTCAGCCGGGTGATGCAGTTCTTTATCGCTTCCAGAAGGCAGATGAAGAAGCTTTCACCTGTGAATATGAATTGTCAGATTAAAACCTCTTGACAAAAAAACTTTTTAGGCGTATAATTTTTTTGATTTGATAAATTATAAACCGTTGAAGCAGAAAAAAGGCAAAGCAGGTTTTTATGAGCGAGCGGATTATGGTGTGAGTTCCGCAAAAACTCTTTGCGTAATATGGACTGCTGAGGGCTGTGTCAAATGCACAGACGCAAGGCTGGCGTTATTAGCCAAAGATATGATGGTATCTTAAAAAGAGCATCGGGTTAACCGTTGAATCAAGGTGGCACCGCGGATAAAGTTTATTCGTCCTTGGCAGAAATTTTTTCTGCCAGGGATTTTTCTTTTTTAGGAGATGTTTTTATGTTTATATTTTCAAAACGATGGCGAAAGCATTAATACTGGACAATTAATATAATTTATGATAAAATACAATCTATGTTAAAAAAAGGATTTGATAATATGAGTAATAATTACAAAGATTTTGACAATTACCTTAAAGAATATCCCACATCCGATGGCTATTTCGGCGAATATGGCGGCTCTTTTCAAGCACCAGAGCTTATTGAAGCCTTTAAAGAAGCCGACGATGCCTATGAAGCAATATGCCACTCAGCCCAGTTTATAAATGAGCTAAGAAGAATAAGAAAAGAATTTCAGGGAAGACCAACTCCTGTTTACCATTGTGAAAGACTTTCCAAAATATTTGGCAATTGCCAGATTTATCTTAAAAGGGAAGACCTCAACCACACAGGTGCCCACAAATTAAATCATTGCATGGGTGAAGGCCTTCTTGCAAAATATATGGGTAAGAAAAAAATTATTGCAGAAACAGGTGCCGGTCAGCATGGTGTTGCAATAGCAACAGCTGCCGCATATTTCGGTATGGAATGTGATGTTTATATGGGTGAGGTCGATATTGCCAAGCAGCATCCCAATGTTATAAGAATGAAGATGCTTGGTGCAAATGTTGTCCCCGTCACAAAAGGTCTCAAAACTCTTAAAGAGGCTTGCGATGCAGCATTTGAGGCATATCTTAAAGAATACAAAAATGCAATCTATTGCATAGGAACTGCAGCAGGCCCTCATCCTTTCCCGAAAATGGTCAGAGATTTTCAGTCGGTTATCGGAATAGAAGCAAGAGAACAGTTTTTAGAAATGACAGGAATTATGCCTGATGCAGTTTGTGCTTGTGTCGGTGGTGGTTCAAATTCCCTTGGTATGTTTACTCCGTTTTTGGCGGACCCTGTTGAGATATATGGCATAGAGCCTTTAGGAAGAGGCAAGGGAGTAGGCGATCATGCTGCCACAATGGCATATGGTACAAAAGGAATTATCCATGGCTACACAAGCTATGTTCTTCAGGATGAAAACGGTGAGCCACTTCCTGTTTATTCTATTGCCAGCGGACTTGATTATCCCGGTGTTGGTCCTGAGCATGCTCATTTAAGAGACCTTGGCAGAGTTAAATATGATACGGTGTCCGATGAAGAAGCAATGGAAGCCTTCTTCCTTCTTTCAAGATATGAAGGTATCATACCTGCCATAGAAAGCGCTCACGCTGTAGCTTATGCAATTCGCTACGCAAAAGAGCATAAATCAGGTTCAATCCTTGCCTGTCTTTCCGGCAGAGGTGATAAGGATATTGACTATGTTTATGAAAATTATGGCTGTGGTGAAAAATTTAAGCTTGATTATGATGTATAATAAAATTGAAATCTCCGGTTCTTGCCGGAGATTTTGATTTTTATTGAAAATATATTATAGGTTTTTTTTGCTAAAATAAAATTTTATTAAATTTAACATATTGTAATTTCTAATGTATTATGTTATTATTTATTAGTATTAAATAAGCTATATCAAAAAGGAGCAATGGTTTATGAAAAAGATTTACGAAGGCAAAACAAAAGACGTTTACAGCCTTGAAAACGGCAATGTTCTTTTGAAATTCAAAGATGACTGCACCGGTAAAGATGGCGTTTTTGATCCCGGTGAAAACTCAGTTGGTCTCAAAATTGAGGGTATAGGTAAGGCTAACCTCAGAACATCCGTTTATTACTTTGATTTGCTCAAAAAAGCAGGCATCAAAACTCACTATGTAAATGCAGATGTTGAAGAAGCAACAATGGAAGTTCTTCCTGGTGAAGTTTTTGGTCATGGCTTAGAAGTTATCTGTCGTCTTGTTGCCACAGGCAGCTTTATCCGCAGATATGGTGAATACATTAAAGACGGCACTCCATTAGAAGGCGGCTATGTTGAATGTACATTCAAAAACGATGAAAAAGGCGATCCTCTTGTTACAGGTGAAGGCCTTGCAGCTCTTGGAGTTATGAGTCCTGAAATGTTTGAGAGCATGAAAGAGCAGACTCTCAAAATAACAAAGATTGTTGCAGATGACCTCAAAACAATCGGTCTTGACCTTTGGGATATCAAATTTGAATTTGGTTATAATAATGGTGAAGTTATCCTTATTGATGAAATCGCATCCGGTAATATGCGTGTTTATAAAGGTTACGAAATTGTTAATCCTGTTGAATTAACCAAACTTATCCTTAATAGATAATATTTTTAAAATTTAGAGTCGGTGAAAATTCATTGAATTTTTCACCGACTTTTTTGTTAATATAACTTTGCATAAAATGGATTTAATTTCATAAAATATAATGTAAGTTTGTTAATTTTAAAACTTGTGTGCAACCGGTAGTTGACAAAAAACTCAAAGCCGGATTGCTTGCCATATACTCCACATTTTGTTATATTTAACCTAATAACTATGATATAAAGGAGACCTCATAATGACAATAGGTGAAAAAATCGCACGCTTGCGTGTATCTCTTGATATTTCTCAGGAGCAGCTTGCAGAAAAGCTTTCAGTATCCCGTCAGTCTGTGTCAAAATGGGAGATGGATTCAGCCCTTCCTCAAATAGATAAGGTTTTGCAGCTTTGTGATGTGTTTAATATTTCAGCTGATGAGCTTTTGCGTGATAAGGTAAATATCAATAGAAAAATAAGTATTCCGGATGGAAAAAATAAATATTTTGGAACAGATGGTTTCAGAGGCGAGGCTAATGTAAATCTCACCTCCGTTCAGGCATACAGAGTTGGAAGATTTCTTGGATGGTATTATTCTTCCGAGCTTTCA
>JAFSBJ010000182.1 GCA_017437345.1 Clostridia bacterium
GGATGCAGGATAGGGGATGCAATGGTTTCAGAAAAGCACTGCGGCTTTGTTGTCAATATGGGAAATGCCAGTTTTTCTGATGTGACAAAGCTTATTTCCCATATACAGTCCGTGGTGTATGAAAAATTCGGGGTAAATCTTGAACCGGAGGTAAAAATAATAAAATAATTGCGGATGATAACAAATGACAGATAAAAGTAGTATAAAAATAACCATAATGAGCTTTGGCTATAAATATGGGATGGCAGAAGATGCAAGCTTTGTTCAGGATGTGCGTTTTTTGCCAAATCCCTACTATGACGAAGCCTTAAAAAGTAAAACCGGTCTTAGTGAGGATGTCAGGGATTATGTTAAAAAAACTCCTGAGAGCAGAGACTATATTTCCCGCCTTAAAAGCTATACGGATTTCTATATCAAAAATTGCATTATGGCAGATAAAGAGAATATAAGAGTTGCCATAGGCTGCACAGGCGGCAGACACCGCTCCGTCACTGTGGCAATTGAGCTTTATGAGTATCTTAAGGAAAAAGGCTATGATGCCAATATAGTTCATCGGGATATTGAAAAGGATTAAGGAGGTGCATACCGTGTCATTTTCGGCAGATGTGAAAAATGAAATAATCACTTCAATTGAAGGCAATCGAAAGCAAAAGCTGAGTTTTGTTCTCGGTATGCTTTGTTTTGGAGCGCGTCTTATAAAAACCCAGGAAAGAACCAGGCTCCGTTTTACAACAGAAAATCCGAAAATAGCCAGAAAACTATACACTCTTATAAAAAATGATTTTTCCATAGTTGCCAAACTTACCATACATAAAACTCTTAAAAATATTATGTATATCGTAGCTATAGACGACGAAAAATATATCGAAGAGCTTTTTTATATAACAGGTCTTTTAAAAAGAGGTGAAGCAATAAATTCCTTTTTGAATTTCAGAATTTCATCCTCTGTTATCGAAAATCCCGCCTGCAGAAAAGCTTTTATAAAAGGTGCTTTCCTTGGTGGTGGTTCTGTTTCGGATCCTCAGAAAAACACTCATCTTGAATTTGTAACTTCCCACTATAAATTAAGCCGCGATTTTCAGAAGCTATTGAATTTATGTGAATTTTCTCCCAAAACAGTTCTTCGAAAATCAAACTATGTTTTATATTTTAAAAATGCAGGTGAAGTGGCAGATATTCTGGTTATGCTTGATACATTCGATTCACTAATGGAATATCATAATGTAAAGATAATGAAGGATATGCGAAATAACATAAACAGAAAAACCAATTGCGACACAGCAAACTTAAATAAAACAGTTGAAGCCTCACTGATTCAGGTCAGAGCAATAGAAAAATTAAAGAGGCTGGGTGTTTTTGATAATCTTCCCTTGCAGCTCAAAGAAATTGCAGATTTAAGACTAGAATACAGAGAGATGAGCCTTCAGGAGCTAGGAAGCATGCTTTCGAGTCCAATAGGTAAATCGGGAGTAAATCACAGACTGAGAAAACTTGTAACAGAAGCAGAAAAATATAAAGACTAGAGAAAAGTGAAGAATGAAGAGTGAATAGAAGAAAGTTGTATAGTAAAAGTGGACAC
>JAFSBJ010000183.1 GCA_017437345.1 Clostridia bacterium
GCATAGCTCAGCTGGGAGAGCATCTGCCTTACAAGCAGAGGGTCATAGGTTCGAGCCCTATTGTGCCCACCATTTTGTTCTTATAAAGGGTGTTTATATGACGGTTGATTTATTATCAATTATAAACATTGAAGGCACGGTTTTAAAGGTTAATGACACCATTGACTTTGGAGATAAAGGCGAATTTGATGTTAAATTCGTAGCTCCTGCCGAGGTTGAAGCTACTTTCTCTTCCCTTGGCGGTGAAGTTAATCTTAAAGGAAGGGTTAATTGCTCTGTTGAATATACTTGCGACAGATGCGCGAAAGCTTATCCCGACACTCTTTCCATTGAGTTCGAGGAAGTTTTAAAGAAAGAAACTCCTTTTGAAAACGAGGAAAATACTGATAATGACATTATTTTCTTCAAAGGAAACTCGGTGGATTTAGATGAGATTGTTTATAAAAATATTTTTATGAACATTCCCACTAAAAAGCTTTGCAAGGCCGACTGCAAAGGGCTTTGCGCAAAATGCGGAAAGGACCTCAACAAAGGGGACTGCTCTTGTGACACACGAGAGACTGACCCGAGATTTGATGTTCTTGACAACTTTTTTAAGTAGATTATGCAGGGTTTTCCTGTTAAACATTTATTTTTTTGGAGAGAGGTGTATAAAATGGCAGTTCCAAAGAGAAAAACATCAAAAGCAAGAAGAGATAAAAGAAGAGCTAACTGGAAGCTTAGCATTCCTGGTATGATTGCTTGCCCACAGTGCGGTGCATTCAAAATGCCTCACAGAGCTTGTAAGGCTTGTGGTTCTTACAAGGGCAAGGAAGTCATTAAGGTTGAAGATTAATCTTGTTTAAATTGCGGCAGGGCTGAATTTTTTCGGCTTTGCCGTTTTTTCTGCCCGGATGTATTGAATTTTTTGCAGGTCTGTGCTATTATGATTTTAAGGAGATGATATATATGAAAAAAGCAATTATTCTTTTACTCGTAATTTGCATTTTTGCTTTTATTTCCGGATGTGCTGACTCATCAGCGCCTATATCTGTCAAAGAGACGGAGACCGTAAGTCGGGATGTTACTTTCTATTTCCCTGATGAAGCAGTTATGTATCTTTGCCCTGAAATTATAAAAGTTAATGCGGATGAAGAAATATTTTTAGAAACTGTTGTTGCATCTATTATAAACGGCCCTGTTTCAGAAGCTTTAAACCCTTCTGTTTTTGGGGATGTTGATGTATTATCCGTAAAAACAGAAAACGGCATTTGTACAGTTGATTTATCTTCAGAATTTGCCGAATTTAATACAGGTGGCACAACCAAAGAGGTTATGGCTATTTATTCTATTGTTAACACTCTTTGCCAGCTTGACGGCGTTGAAAAGGTTAAGATTAATATTGAGGGCGAGGAAAATCCTGAATTTGGCGGACATTTCAGTTTGGATGAGCCTTTTGAATTTGATATGTCTCTTATGAAAAGTGGCGTAAAAAAATAAGCGTGATGCCTTTGGCATCACGCTTTCCTTTTGAGAAAAATCATTCTTATAATAACAAAATATTTCGCCCTCGTCAAGAGGGTAAATAAAATTTCTATATCTTTGTGAAAAACTGTGTATTTAAAGCCCATAATATTATGCAAAAATTAAAATATAAAAGTTGACACAGGTTACTTTTAGATGTTATAATAATAAATTAGAGTATTATGGTTTTTTATCATATAAAATCAGAATAGGGGGACAAGCCGGTGGCAAAAATTTTTGACAGAAAATTAGTTTTAGAAGACGGAACCCAGTATTTAGGTTTTGGCTTTGGCGGAAAGAAAAGCAGCGTTTGCGAAGTTGTTTTTGATACTTCCATGGTTGGATATCAGGAGGTCGTTTCTGACCCTTCCTACACTTCTCAAATGGTTGTTATGACTTATCCGCTTATTGGTAATTATGGAATTGTTGAGGATGATTTTGAATCTAAAAACCCGACAATCGGAGGTCTTATCGTTAGGGACTATAACGATATGCCAAGCAATTTCAGATATACAAAGACCTTATCCGAGGTTTTGGAGGAAAATAACATTCCCGGTATTTATGGAGTTGACACAAGAAAGCTCGCTCGCTTTA
>JAFSBJ010000184.1 GCA_017437345.1 Clostridia bacterium
ACAACCGATAAAGTCGGCATACATAAGCTCAATAAGAGCACGACCACCGGATACTGCATAACCAACAGCAGTGCCAACGATAGCAGCTTCAGCGATGGGTGAGTTAAAGAGTCTGCAATATGGGAAAGCATCCATCATACCACGGTATACAGCAAACGCGCCGCCCCAGTCACGAACATCTTCACCATAAGCAATAAGGGTTGGGTCTTCATAGAATCTGTCGTAGATAACCTCAGAGAGAGCATCACGGAGGTTAAAGAGCTTCATTTTTGAAACAGGCTTGCCATTTACGATAGGAGCTCTTTCTTTTTCTTTTAATTTCTTATATGCAGGAACCTCTGCAAGTGGCATATTAACTTCGGGCTCACGGTCATCGAGTTTATCGATTTTTTCGTTGGAGAACATAAGGCGTTCAACAACTGCAGGGTCAGCTTTGAAGTCGATATAGGGGCTGATCTGTGGGTCAGATGCAGCTTTACAAATCATTGTCATTCTTTCGGTTGTTTCAGCTAAGATTTCATCTAAGCGGCTATCACCTGCAACACCGGCTTCGATAAGACCTGCGCGGTATGTGATGATAGGATCAACCTCTTTCCAAGCGTCGATTTCCTCTTTGGTTCTGTAGGCATTCTGGTCGGATGTGGAGTGACCTGAATAACGATATGTAACTGTATCGAGCATAACAGGACCTTCGCCAGCTCTGAGGATTTTGAGTTTTCTTTCCATAGCGTCGATAACTGCAAGAGGATTGAAGCCATCGATTCTTTCAGCATGGAACTGAGTTGGGCTGATACCGGAACCAATTCTGGCAAGCATATCATAACCCATTGTTTCACCTCTGGTCTGGTCGCCCATACCGTAGGAGTTGTTGAATACATTATAAAGAATGGGCATGCCGCCTTTGTGGCTTTCCCAAAGGGTATTAAACTGATCCATAGCGGCAAAGTTCATAGCTTCCCAAACAGGACCACGAGCCATAGAACCGTCACCGGAGTTACAAACAACGATACCCTGTTTGTCATTTACCTTTTTGAAAAGTGCAGCACCTGTTGCGATAGCAGCAGAGCCACCAACGATAGCGTTGTTGGGGTAAATACCAAAGGGAAGGAAGAATGCGTGCATTGAACCGCCGAGGCCTTTGTGGAAGCCTGTGTCGCGGGCAAAGATTTCGGAAAGTGTTCCATAGAGGATAAAGCGGATTGCAAGCTCTTTAACATCGCTTACAGGGCCTAATTTTTCTGTAGCGCGGAGAGCTGACCCACCTAAGAAGCCTTCCATTATTGTCATAAGTTCCTGTTCGCTTAATTTGTGAATACAGGAGAGTGCTTTTGCTAAGATTTCAGAGTGGCTTCTGTGGGAACCGAAGGAGAAGTCATTCTGATCGAGAAGATAAGCCTGACCAACAGCAGCTGCTTCCTGACCTATTGAAAGATGGGCAGGGCCGGGGTAGGTTGTTTCAATGCCATTGTAGAGACCTTGTGTCTTTATCTGATTGAGCATTGATTCAAATTCACGAAGAACTGTGATGTCGCGATAGATACGAACCAAATCGTCATCTGAGAAGCGTTTGCGTTCGTCTGCGATTGTTTTGTTGTAAACATTTACGGGAATGTCTTTAAATTTGATCTTGCCTTTTGCTCTTGTTTCGGCAGGATCAACAAACAAACTTTTTGGCATTTTGTTTTTCTCCTTAAATAATTTAATTATATATGAAATATTGCTTCGCGGATAATTTCGGCAACAGTTGGATGCGGGAATACAAGCTTCTGGAGTCTACTTGGTGTAAGCTCTGTATCAACCATCATAGTTGCAGTCATAATGATTTCGGAAGCATAGGAGCCAACAAGGTGGCAACCTACAAGACGGTTTCTGTCGGTATCTACAACGATTTTAATAAAGCCTTTGCCGCCTTCTGTTTCTGCAAGGTATCTTCCTGCATAGCTCATAGGAAGCTTTACCTCTTTAACCTTCATGCCTCTTTTTTCTGCTTCTTCTTTTGAAAGACCAACGCTTGCAACCTCGGGGTCTGTGTAGATAACAGAGGGGATAACATCATAGCGCATTTCGTCTTTCTTGCCAACCATGTGATTCACAGCAACCTCTGCTTCGCGGTAGGCTGTGTGGGCAAGCATAAGCTTACCGTTGCAGTCGCCTATAGCATAAACACCGGAAACATTGGTGCAAAGGTGACGGTCGGTTTTAACAGCAGCTCTGTCCATTTCAACACCAAGGGTTTCAATGCCGATATTTGCTGTTGCGGGTTTTCTTCCGGCAGATAAAAGAACCTTATCACATTTGAGTTCTTTCTTTTCACCATTTTCTTCATATATTACGCTGTCTTTTTTAACTTCAAGCACCTTGCAAGAAAGCTTGAAAATCATACCCTTCTTTTCAAAGCCATCCTGAATAACCTTGCAGATTTCAGGGTCTGTGGCTCCTGCGATTTTGGGCATCATTTCAATAACTGTTACATTTGTGCCGACGCTGGCAAAATAGTATGCCATTTCCAAACCGATAACACCGCCGCCGATAACAACTAAATCTTTGGGGAGAGTCTTTTCGTCGAGAACTTCACGGTTTGTAACAACAAAGCCACTCTCCAAGCCTTCTTTTAAGCCGGGAACAGGGGGAACAACTGTTTCTGAGCCGGATGCAATAACAAGGCGTTTGCCTTCAT
>JAFSBJ010000185.1 GCA_017437345.1 Clostridia bacterium
CATTTGTTCCTGCAATATGAATGAATTTAAGATTTTTATGGGGATTGCCAAGTCTTTCAAGAATAGCATAGGTATTGGAAAGACCTGCTTTTTTCCCGAATTTTGATAATGAATGAATATACTCAATACATTTTTCCTCGGTATTTAGCATATTTTCACCTTATTTCAGCTTACTTAAAGATTCCTTTACTTCAAGAAGCATTTTTGCATATTTCTCACCCTTGGCTCTTTCTTCTTCAATAACCTTGGCGGGAGCTTTTTTTACAAATCCCTCATTTGAGAGCTTGCCTTCTACTCTTTTGATTTCCCCTTCTAAGGTTTTAAGTTCTTTTTCGAGACGCTCAATTTCTTTTTCGCGGTCTACAAGGTCATTAAGAGGAATATAGATTGTGGCTCCTTCAACAACAACATTTACTGCATTATCATCTATTCCGTCTTTAACAGTCGTCACAACTGTTTCAGATGCGGAAGCAAGCTTTTCAAAATAGGATGAAGAATTTTCAAAAAGTGATGCATTTTCAGCAACAATTATAAGCTTTGCTTTTCTTGAAGGAACAACATTCATCTGAGAGCGGATGTTTCTTACGCTACGGATTGCATCCATAATAATCTGCATCTGCTTTTCAGCATCTTCAAAATTAAATTCTTCGCTATATTTCGGCCATGAGCTTATCATTATACTCTTTTCACCTGTTGGAAGCTTGGAGAAGATTTCTTCGGTGATAAATGGCATAAAAGGATGAAGAAGCTTTAATGAACCAACTAAAACATAGCTCAGAACCTTCTGGGCAACCTTTTTATCTTCACCATCTTTTTCATAAAGACGAGGTTTAACAAGCTCAATATACCAATCGCAATAGTTATCCCAGATAAAGTCATAAAGCTTAGATACTGCAACACCAAGCTCGAAATTATCGAGATTATCGGTAACTTCTTTTGCCAGAGTATTGAATTTGGAAAGTATCCATTTATCTTCAAGCTTTAATTTTTCATTTTCGGCAAGCTCTATATTTTCGATGTCAAGATTCATAAGAAGGAATCTTGATGCATTCCAGATTTTATTTGCAAAGTTGCGGCTTGCCTCAACACGCTCTGTGTAGAAACGCATATCGTTTCCGGGAGAGTTGCCGGTGGCAAGGGTAAATCTTAATGCGTCGGCACCATAGGTAGATATGATTTCAAGAGGATCAATACCATTGCCGAGAGATTTACTCATTTTTCTTCCCTGACTGTCACGAACAAGACCATGAATAAACACATGCTTAAAGGGAACCTGGCCTGTTTGCTCTAAAGCTGAGAACATCATTCTCATTACCCAGAAGGGAATTATGTCATAGCCTGTAACCAGAACACTTGTGGGATAGAAATATTTATAGTCTTCTGTTTCATCTGGCCAGCCAAGAGTTGAGAAAGGCCAGAGAGCAGATGAAAACCAGGTGTCGAGAGTATCGGGATCCTGACGCATTTCTTTTCCGCATTTGGGGCAGATTGCCTTATCGTCTTTTGTAACTACGATTTCATTGCAATCATCACAATAGAATGCGGGAATTCTGTGGCCCCACCAGAGCTGACGGGAAATACACCAATCGCGGATGTTTTCGAGCCAATGGTAATATACTTTTTCAAAATGGGTGGGAACGAATTGAGTTTCGCCTTTTTTAACTGCATCAATTGCAGGCTGAGCCAGAGGTTTCATCTTAACAAACCACTGTTTTGAAATGATAGGTTCAACTGTTGTTCCACAGCGATAACATTCACCAACATTATGTGAATGGTCTTCGATTTTAACTAAAAGTCCCATTTTTTCAAGGTCTTCTATCATTGCTTTTCTACATTCGTAGCGATCCATGCCTTCATATTTGCCGGCATAGGAATTCATTGAAGCATCATCATTTAAAACCTTTATCTGCTCTAAATTGTGTCTTAATCCAACTTCAAAGTCGTTGGGGTCGTGGGCAGGAGTGATTTTAACACAACCTGTTCCAAATTCTTTATCAACATATTCATCGGCAATAACAGGAATCTCTCTGTTGGTTAAAGGAAGGAGAAGGGTTTTTCCAATGATGTCTTTATATCTTTCATCTTCTGGGTTAACTGCAACAGCTGTATCTCCGAAAAGTGTTTCTGGACGGGTGGTTGCAATAACAACGAAATCATCGCTGTCCTTTACAGGATATTTTATATGCCAGAAATGGCCTGCCTGCTCTTTATGCTCAACCTCTGCATCGGATAAAGCTGTGATACAATGGGGACACCAGTTAATGATGCGGCTTCCCTGGTAGATAAGGCCTTTATTATAGAGACTTACAAACACCTCTTTAACTGCTTTTGAGCAGCCTTCATCCATGGTGAAGCGTTCTCTTGACCAGTCGCAGGATGAACCAAGCTTTTTAAGCTGATTTATGATGCGGGAGCCATACTGCTTCTTCCAGTCCCACACACGCTCTAAAAACTTTTCTCTTCCCAGGTCATATCTTGTGAGTCCTTCTTCTTTACGAAGCATTTCTTCAACCTTTATCTGGGTTGCTATTCCGGCATGGTCTGTGCCTGGAATCCAGAGAGCATTAAAGCCGCTCATTCTTTTATAACGGATTAAAATATCCTGGAGGGTTTCATCAAGGGCATGGCCCATATGAAGCTGACCTGTTACATTAGGAGGGGGAATTACAATGGTAAATGGCTCCTTCTTGCTATCGGGAGTGGCACCAAAATAATTATTATCCACCCAATCCTGATATATTCTGTCTTCAACTTCTGCAGGATTATAGGTTTTTGCAAGTTCTTTGTTACTCATAATCTTTTCCCTTCTAGATTAGTATCATTATTGCGGCGGCAAGGATGCAGGCAAAACCAACAAGTTTTATGTATAGAAAATCCGCCTCATTTACTTCTCTTTTATTTGATAAAATTGCTTCGGCAATTAGCTTTGAAAAAAATGTTATAAATGAACCTAAAGCAATCAACACATACGCGATTATAATCATATCACAAAATCCTTTATTTTGCAAGTTTTTTAGTAATAAAAGCTGTTTAATATCTGTAGCAGAAGGCGGCGTAAAAATTCTTTATTTTTCGCCGCCTTCCTAGAGGATAGGAAAAAATTCTTCAGAATGGACAAATCAAACCCCAAGCAAGAATCAATCTTGCTTGGGGTGATAACCCGAAGCTGTACAAAAGTACTGCGAGTGAGCCATCGATAAGCTGCCCAATGGCTCGATTTGTTCATAGCAGAAGGCAAGATATAAAAGAAAAATACATTTTTTGTTTTGTATAACACAAACACTATATAGTTGACTTTATTATTGCCTTTTGCGATCCGGACTTTTTTTACATCCTCTTTTGCTTTATTTTGAAAGTATGTTTACTAACGCATAATCATCTTCAGATATAGTTTTTGTCATTGCAAGACCTTCGTTAATATCAACATCCTCTATACGATTTGCTTTCATAATAACAACACGGTTTGATTTACCCTGTTTTAAAAGTTCGACAGCTTTCATACCCATCTGAGCTGCTATAACACGGTCACGAACTGTGGGTGCGCCACCTCTCTGGATATGGCCTAAGATTGTGGCTCTTGTTTCGATACCGGTTCTCTGTTCAACAACTTTTGCAATTTCAGCAGAACCCTCTATTCCTTCGGCAACAATGATGATATGGTGCTTTTTGCCAACTGCTCTGCCCTCTTCAAGCTTATTTACAATGCGATCAATTAAATCACTTTTTGATGTGTCTTTATCTTTTTCGGGAACAAGAACCATTTCGGCACCTGTTGCAATACCAACTTCAAGAGCAATATAGCCTGCGCCTCTACCCATAACCTCAACTATAGCACATCTTTCATGGCTTGTGCAGGTATCTCTTAATTTATCAACACAGTCCATGGCAATGTTCATAGCTGTGTCGAAACCTAGGGTATAATCTGTGCAGGAAATATCGTTATCTATTGTTGCAGGAATACCGATTGTTGGCAGACCGTTTTCTGTGAGCTTCTGAGCACCTCTGAAAGAACCGTCTCCGCCGATAACTACCATTGCATCAATACCGATTTCTTTTGCATTGGCAACAGCTTTTTTAATACCTTCCGGTGTAGGGAATTCCTTGCTGCGGGCTGTTTGGAGAACTGTACCTCCGCGCTGGATAAAGTTACTAACGCTACGGGCTGAAAGCTCCACAAATTCTTTTCTTAAAAGACCGTGATATCCTCTTTCAACACCAACCATTTCAAATCCGTTTGCAAGACCGCATCTTACAACAGAACGAACTGCAGCATTCATGCCGGGTGCGTCACCGCCGCTTGTTAATACACCAATTCTTTTAATTTCCATAATTATTGCCTCCAAAGTATGTTAATTAAATAATTAAATTTAGTTTTCAAATTCACCATATAATATATACCATTTTATGACAAAAATCAAGGTTTTTATAGTTATTAATGTAAACTTTTATTTCATCTTCACATTTTCTCTGCCAAGAAGGCTGTGCAATTTGTCAAAAAGTTCGCTACAAAGGTTTACACCCCGTGACAAATCGGATTTATAAAGCTTTGTTTCGGGCTCATAATATATACATAGTCGGCTGTTTCCCTTATATTCTGCACAGATTTCTTTTATTTTATTAAATGCTTCTTCATCCTCTGCCTTAACATAAAGAGATTTCTTTCCATCAGCAGTAAGCTCGTCTAATTTTGCCGCACTCACAAGGATAAGCTCGCATCCGCTTCCGTCATCTTTGGCATTGAGATTTACATTTGCCGCAATAGATACACCGTTTGAAATTATGTGGCGATATTTTAAAAAAACATTTTCAAATGCAATAAGCTTTAAAGATGCAGTATAGTCGGAAAGAGTAAAGCTTGTAAGGATTTTCCCCGATTTGGTTTTTCTTGATGAAAGCTCAGATATAAATCCGCAAACAACAAAGCTTTTTCCGTCATTTGAAATATCTTCGGCTTCAGCAAGCGTTATTTCGCTGAAATACTCTGCGGCAAAAGAGCAGCTGTCAAGAGGATGCCCTGAAAAATACATACCGGCATTTTCCATTTCAAAGGAAAGCTTTTCTTCACGGGAATAATCATTATAATCCTTGCTTATAAGCTCAGCTTCGTTTGATGGTGAATCAGATGAGGCAAAGCTCAGCCAGTTTACCTGACCTCTTCCTGTGGCACGGGCAGAGCCAAGATAGCTATCCACAAGATTGTCTATATTGAATAAAAGAACCCGTCTGTTTGGATAAAGGGAATCAAAGCATCCGGATTTTACCATTGCTTCTATGCTTCGCTTATTTATGTCATAATAGCACATACGCTTTATAAAATCGGGGAAGCTTTTAAAATATCCACCCTTTTCTATTTCAATTCTGATATTTTGCGGGAAAGACATTCCAACATTTTTAAGCCAGCACAAACCAAAGCGCACATCTTTTCCTTCGGGAGAAAAATGGGGATAGCTCCTATTTACATCTGGCGAAAGAAGCTTTATGCCATATTTTTTAAAGGATGAAATATATTTTGTTGCCTTACTCATATAGCCGGCATAGCTTTTTAAAACACAACTGAGATACTGGGTTGGATAGTGGGCTTTAAGATAGGCTGTGCGGTAGGCAACAAGAGCATA